>JBNLCD010000514.1:0-4292 GCA_050303635.1 Anaerolineae bacterium | reverse complement strand
ATTCGAAGTTTGTTTTTTCGAAAATAAGCGCTAGAAGCAAGATAATAGGTTCAAACTTGTTATAGGTGCCCGTGTTGGGGTTAGGCGATTATTGCCAAAACTCACCGCGCTCAGTTGTTGTGCGCTCTCTCCCCAAAATCTAGCATCAAATATCTCAACGTCTGCCCTGCGCAAACCCATTGGTATACGACCTAACCTGTATCATGTACAATAGGCTTGCTATAATGCGGTGCTGAGGAAAATGGATATGGCACAACGAACAACCAATTGCCCGAATTGCGGGCGCACAAACGAACCAGCGGCGAATTTCTGTGCGATTTGTGGGACACCTCTCAAGGGTAAACCGCGCTCAGTTTTTCAACAAACGTCGAACTTAAAAGCACCCGGTCGCTATGATTCAAGCGAGGGTGAAGATGACTTGATGGTCCAAGGCATTTGGGGTACGCCCGCTACCTTGGGTTTAGTTATCTTTTTATGCCTGCTATTAAGTGGTGCTTTAGCGTATGGTGCCTATCAATTTATTGGTTCGCTGGATGATGGCGATTCGGCTTCCGGCTCGAATCCAACTGTGGCGAGTAATGATATGTTTGTGACCAGTACGGTGGCCGGTGGGCTAAGTCCTGCGCCGCCAACGGCATTCCCCACCAACACACGTCCAGCTCCGCCTCTTTTCCCGACAGTGACGAATTTGCCACCATCTGACACCCCAACCGCCACGCCCGGTCCTTGTATTGAGACAGCGGGAACTGGTGACTCAGTTTATGCAATGGCGATTCGTTGTGGTCATCGCGACTTAGGTATTGTCGATTTGATTGTGGAGCAAAACTTGGGCCTTGAATGCGCGGAATGTCTGCGTGAAGGTCAAGTGCTTGAAATTCCATGGCCCACACCCACGCCGGGTGGTCCCGCTGAAGGCTCAGGTGAAACAAACGACCAAGGCACACCGGTTAGTGCGCTAGGTACCGAAGACCCGCTGGCAACATTATTTGTCGAGCCAACACTTCGCTCGGATTTGACATGGCACACCATTCAACAAGACCAGAATTTGATTGTGGTTGCCCAAATCTATAACACCGATGCCAAGGTGCTCTCTGATCTCAATCCCGAAATTGATTTTTTACAATGCGATTTCGGTGAACGCTATGGCGGCGAAAATTGCTCGGTCATGTTCTTTATCGGGCAAAAAGTCCGTGTTCCCGCCCCGACACCGATTGCGACAATTCCACCTACTCCGTCAGGGAGTGAAACGCCAACCCCGACACCGACGGCGACCTTTAATGTGCCGAATTTATATCTGCCCGATGATGATTCATCATTCGACAAAAACAGCTTGATTACGCTACGTTGGACCGCCAGCGGAACCTTGGCCTCCAATGAAGTTTATTTGATTACCATGCGGAATCTTGATGCAGACCGCACCTTTCAGGATACAACTCTTGAATTATCATTTGTGGTGCCCAGTGATTGGCAACCCAGCGGGGACAAAATTCAAGAATTTGAGTGGCTGATTTCAATCGCCACCCTTGAGGGCAATCAAGTCACCTCAACTCGACAACAAACCACGCCCCGTCGTTTTAAATGGCAAGGCCAATAGTTTACCATTTGCCAAAACCTTTGGAAAAAGGCTTCCTATCTTTTGCACAAGTTTATAGAGCCTTTCAACAAAGCACTTGCAAGAAGCTACACAAGGACGTTTTTGGATGAAAAAACATTTGCGTAAGTTACAGTGGGTTTTATTAAGCCTGACCATGCTGGTTTTGCTCGGTCTTATGACCGCGTGTGGTGATGAAGATCCCGCCCCCGCGACCAATGAACCAACCCTGATGGTCACGACGGAAGTGGTTGAATTACCATCACGCACCCCTACATTGACGGTGACGCCCGGTGGTCCAACGCTCACGCCGACATCGACATTTCCGCCGACCGTGACGCCCCAACCCATCCAAAATACTGATGTACCCCAAGGTCCAACGGCGGTTCCACCCACGGCTGTACCGGATGATTTCACATACCAAGTCGCCGAAGGTGATACCTGTGGCGCAATTGCGGTGCGTTATGGTCTCGATGTCGTCGGTGGTGCGGCGACCATTGCCGAAGTGAACGGGATTAGCTGTAGTAGTTTGCAGATTGGCCAAACATTGATTGTGCCGCGTCCGACGGGTACCGCTACACCCGAAGGCTTTGATATTACCCAAACGGCTGTTTATACCGCCTTACCGCCAAGTTTGCGGGATGTGACGCCGTTTGCTCTATACGAATATTGTCCAGTTGAAGACGATACGCTGACCAGCATTGCGCTGAAAAGTGGCTCAACCCAACGGAAAATTTGCGAGCTGAATCCCTTACCGGATGGTCTCGATTGTAGCGGGTGCGATTTTAGCGAATCATCCGTGGGCTATTGTCCCGCTCCACCCCTGATTAGCCCGTTTAATTGTCTGCAAATTCCGGGGCCGACTCATACGCCAACTTTCACGCCGACGTTTACTGGACTTGAAACCGCGACCCCGACTCCAACTTATGCGGCCCCCGATGCGATTCAACCCGTCGAAGGTGCGACTAAATACGGGGAAGTTATGTTGACATGGCTATCCGTAGGCCAACTCAAAGGCAATGAAGTTTATTTGATCAGCATAATTGATGATGCCAGTGGTGAAGCAATTTTCCCCACGACCACGCATCCAAATTATCTGATTCCGCAGGACTGGATTCCAGCGGCAGGTCAAACACGTAATATTTCATGGAAAGTTGAAGTCGCGGTGCCCAATGCCGAAGGTTTATATGTACCCGTAAGTGGTGCGGCCACCTTCCACCGTTTTGTGTGGCAGGGCTAATATAAAACGCCGAAAAAAAGGGCTTTCCAAGCTTTTGCAAAAGCTTGACCAAAACTTTTATATCTAGTTTTTTGGTACACCCTTCTTTACAAAAAAGGTAATAAATCTTTCCCCAAAGATTTCGAACAGCTTACACAAGGCAAATCTGTGATAATCAAAAAAATACCCCGGCGCAAATTCGCTGGGGTTTTCTTATTTTATGAGGAGGTGATGATGGCTATAGCTTCGTAGCTTCATCAGTTCCATCGGTTTCAAGCCATGGCCCTAAATCATAGTCGGGGGCGGACTCACCCATGTTCTTACGCTTTTCGTCGCGCATGTGTTCACGCCATTGTTGGCGTCCCCAGCGGCGATTGTGGCGTTCACCGCGTTCATGATGACCACGGTGACTATGGCGATGCTCATCATGGCGACGCGAACCACGTTCACCCCAACGCCCTTTGCCATATAAATTCAGGCCACGGGCGGAAAAGATCATTTCACGGAGGGCTTCTTTATCCCCCTTCATTTCGATGGTAAATCCATCTTCAGTTTCGGTTACACTAATTTGGTGAATGACTTCGTTATTGCTCATCTGTTGAGTCTCCTTCTGCTTCAGCAGATTCATCGGTTTTATTGCTAATATTGGCGATAATGACTTCTAATACATCTACGGCTTCTTCGAGTTTAGGTTGCACCACGGCTTTGACGCGTTCTAATTCGCGTTGCCCAAACTCCGTCAATTGATAGATACGCACTGTGCGCTTTTGCGGGTCTTCCCATTCACCTTCGATAAAACCCCGTTCTTCGAGCGTGGCCATCAAAGGATAAATTGCGCCCGGATTGGCTTTCCAACCACCCGACGTGGTCTCACTCAGCAAATTCATGATCTCATTGCCATAGCGCGGTTTTTGCGCAAGCAAATGGAGCACAATTACTGGAAGTAGCCCGCCGCCTTGGCTAAAGAGCATGGCAACAAAGGGATTAAACGATACATCCCCCCGATGCCACGGGCTAAAACGTCGCTTGCCAAAGACCCAATGATCTTCCGGGGTATCCCCTGTGAACTCTTCAAAGAATTCACGCCATGCACCGCGCATTTCAGCTCGACTAGGGCGACGGCGGCGTCCACGAGGTGGGCCACCGGGCGGACCATATTCCGCGCGACGTTTTTCTTGTTCCTCATCCCATTCATGCCAGAAATTATCGGAATGACGAGAACGTCTTGAATGTTTTGACATACATACCTCATTTAACTAAACTATATTGAGTTCAATATAGTTTAGAACAACTATATTTGAAATTTGCCATAAAAGTCAAGCTTTTGGGTGAAATTTGTGCCAAAATCTAATGAATTTCTGCTTTTTATACTTCTAACATGCTGACCTGCAATGCCAACCCAAACTTCGCTTACTTGGTAGTTTCGAGTCCTATTAAGGTCATCTAAAGCTTTTTTTATCGATTGAGCTGTTTTTTCAACAT
>JBNLCD010000513.1:0-4304 GCA_050303635.1 Anaerolineae bacterium | reverse complement strand
GACATTTCTAGTCGGTTTTGAGACAGGCCAATAAATCCACTGTTTATAGGTCGGGCAAATTTTCACCCGACCTATTTGGACTCATTTTATAACTCGGCCAAGATATCTTTAACCATGTCTTGCGGTGATTTTTCTAGTTCGATGCCACAAAAGCCTATTAAAGTCGTGAGCGGTAATTCACCCGCAAATTCCATAATATCCATGCCATACTTCGGCTGGGCATAATTTTCCCCGTACATGGCGATCAAAAAGGGCTCAATAAATTCTAAGCCACGTGGATGTTGAAGCCATTCGGACACCAAACTTGAGCCGCTTAGGTTGAGGTCTAGGGGCGTGCCATTGATGAGTTCGATACGCTGAGTTAAGTGAATATCCGCCGAAGAACTGCCGATGAGAATATCAAATTCACCGGATTCAGAGAGCCATTGATGGCGCGTGGGATTGTAATAACTAAAAGCGCGTTCCGCTAAGTTGAGTTTGACTTGCTTGGTTTCGCCGGGTTCGAGGGCGACTTTGGCAAAGGCTTTGAGTTCCTTGGGCGGGCGTTTGAGGTGAGATGCAACATCATGGATATAGAGTTGGACAACTTCTTGCCCCGCAACTGGCCCCGTATTCGTCACATCTAAGGTGAGTTCGAGGACATCATCATAATTAAATTGAGTGGTCGAAACCTGTAAATTGCTATAGGCAAATTGGGTATAGCTCAAGCCAAAGCCGAACGGAAATAGGACCTCCCGATGCATTTCATCATAACCACGATAACCCACATAAATACCTTCGCCGTAACGGACTTCATTTTCGTTGGCGGGGAAGCTGAGATGGGCGGGTACATCCGTTAATTTGAGAGGGAATGTTTCAGTCAGTTTGCCGGATGGATTGATCTCACCATAGAGAATATCCACGAGTGCGCCCGCACCGGCTTGACCGGGTAACCATGTTTCAAGAACAGCATCCACATCGTCGAGCCAGACACGCATATCAATTGCAGAACCGTTATTGAGAATCACCACGGTGCGCGGGTTGACTTGAGCAACGGCTTTAATAAGCGCAATTTGTTGCGGCGCTAAGTCAAGATGTTTACGGTCATAACCTTCGGATTCGATACTGGCTGGCAAGGCAATAAATAGAAGGGCGACATCGGCTTCTTGAGCAACCGCTACACTGTCAGCAATAGCGGCTTCATCGATTTCAAAGGAGGTATCGCCAACCACATAGCGCACTTCGGCACGTTCTTTGAGTAAATCGAGGGGGATGTCTAAGCGTGTATTGTGGATGAAAGAACTGCCGCCTCCCTGAAAGACTGGTTCCAGTGCAGAATTACCAATCACGGCAAGGGTTTCGCCACCCTTAAGCGGTAAGAGATTGTTGTCGTTCTTGAGCAAAACAATGCCTTCACCGGCAATCCGGCGCGCGAGGGCGTGATGGCCATCAATATCAATTTGCGTGTGGCCTTTGGGCGTGGCTTGGGCGCGGAAAATAATATTGAGCAAGCGGGCCACGGCGCGATCTAAAACCGCCTCATCGAGTTCGCCATTTTGCACAGCTTCAATCAGATCTTGGGTGCGATAGGGAGATGGGCCCGGCATTTCAAGGTCGAGACCAGCTTTGACAGACGCGACCAAATCTTTCACTGCGCCCCAATCGGACATAACGAAACCATCATAATGCCATTGATTGCGTAATACTTCCGTGAGGAGATATTCGTTTTGGGCACAAAAATCACCGTTCACACTGTTATAAGCGCACATAATTGTCCACGGTTGGGCTTGTTTCACCGCAATTTCAAAGCCATGCAAATAAATTTCGTGGAGGGTGCGTTCATCGACTACGGCATTCACCGAATAGCGACGGGTTTCTTGATTATTCACGGCAAAATGTTTGAGTGATGTGCCGACACCTTTGCTTTGGATGCCATTAATAAGCGCCGCCGAGAGTTCACCGGAAACGAGCGGGTCTTCGGAAAAATATTCAAAATTGCGGCCACAGAGCGGGGAGCGTTTGATATTGATGCCCGGTCCCAAAATCACATCGGTGGCAAGGGCAATACTTTCAACGGCCAACGCTTCGCCCATTTCATAGAGCAAGGCTTTGTTCCACGTTGCGGCAAGAGCGACAGCCACGGGAAAAGCGGTGGCGGGTAAACTATCGGCCACAAAAACTTCAATATCTTCAACGCGTCGTAAACCGTGGGGGCCGTCAGTTACAACCATTGTGGCCAGTCCGAGACGTTCAATATCGAGGGTACGCCACGGTGAAGCGCCGGTGCACATGGCCGCTTTTTCGGCCAAGGTCATTTGTGAGACCAATTCCGCTATTCTAGAGCTCATCCTTACATCCAATCTGCAATTTGGCTAGCTTGTTCAAACACATCGGTTGAGTCTACAGAGAATAGATTTTACAACAGTGAGATTGTACCTAAAAGTCCAATAATTTGACACAAAAGAGGCGACGGGATGCCGTCGCCCAAGTGGTATTGTCATTGTGTAACCTGCTTTTAGCATGTGGTCTTAGCTAGCACGGACGGGCTGATTAGCTGAACGATTTTTCTTTTTGGGATTACGACCCAGCGGACTTATCCGGTGAAGCCAGAGCGCGATTACTGAAATCATTGCGACACCCAGCATGAACAAGTAGCCAATACGCGTTGCATCTGTGCCCGCTGATAAGGTGTGGACGCTCACCAAGCCGAAGCTCAGATAACTGGTGTAGTGCAACCAGCGCCAATATTTATTGCCCATGAGTTTTCTGACGGAAAAGCTCGCGTTGACAACGAGCAAGATCCAAAATCCAATGATCCCTAAACCGACAGCGAACGGTCGATACGGGCCGCGAAATGGCACCAGTAAATCGAGAAATTCATAGGTTAAATACTCATCGAACAAAAGCAAGATGGCGTGAATTGCGCCAAAGACGACGGCTAACCATGATGTACTGGCATGGAGCAAAAGCGATATGGTGCCGGGTGACCAATCTTTAACAATCTTGCTACTTAAAGCTATGCCCCAGAGGGTAGATAGGGTAGCGAGAATATAAGCGGTCAAACCCGTGGAGCGGATGAGTTGCCAGGTTGAAGGCACTGTGTAATCGGCAATGGTGGCCAAGGTATCACTATAGATTACCCAGAGAATGGCTAAGCCGATGGCGGCGATACTGAAGATGAATGATAATCCATCAATCCAGAATGTAGATTTTTTCATGATTGTGCGTTACTCCTCTAGAAATGGTGCATTTGGTAAGAATTACCCCTCTATACAATTCAGCACGAGGGGTTATCCTTGGCTTGCAAGCAAATGTTAGAAACTGGGCTTTTTAGTGGCCGTGATGACGACCTCCATCGGGCGGTGCGGTTGTATCACCGGGTTGTTGGGCTACGACAGAAGATGCCGATTCCGTGAGATATTCCGTATCATAGGAAGCCAGATTATCACAACTCCCTGTCACAGTGCCTAAGTCATAGGAGATCCAACCCGTCGCGCCGCTTGCTGTTTGGATAAGATACCAGCCGCTCGTTGAACTAACGCCGCCGACAGGAACCACCTCATTTAAGGCGACTGTGTCGAGCACGGTATAACCAGTCCCCGGACCACTCCGCACATTGCCTAAGGTTACGTTAACGGTCATCGTACAGCTTTCTTCGACAACTTCCACCGTAGTCGGTGCGGTTTCCGCGACGGGTGGGGCTTCGACTTCAATTTGAGCGTTTGCCATAGCGATTTGTGTGGTCAAAACCGATTCCGCGAAATCACTCTCAACTGGCGACGTCAAGGTGACATTGGCATCGGTCGGCTGATCAATATCGTTATTGAACATCATCATCTGATAGTTGCCTTCGGCGACGGTAAAACGGATGCCATCAATGGCATCACCGGCTAAGGTTGCCAAGACTGACCCTTCACCCCGATTAATGAGCTGAACTGTAACGGGTGCATCGAGGAATGTGGCAGTAATCGCCTGGGTTTCACCAATTGGGACATTGATCTCAATGACACGGGAGGACGTGTTGGAATCAAGCGGGAATTCAAAAGCTTGATTATTTTGCAATTCCGTACTCATCACCAACATATCCGTGGTAACAAGCGCTTCGGTCGCAACTGTCATCATTTCAGGTAGCGCTTGAATACGCACATAAGCTTCGGTTACATCGGCTAGCCGTTCCATGGTAATGGTGTGTTCGCCGACATTGGGGGCAAAACGGAATTCAATCGCTGATAATTTGACTGACGACGCTTCGAAGATCAAATCACCTTCCGCGTTGGTAATCGTTACCGAGGCGTCACGCAGTTCCAGCGCAATCACACCGGTTG
>JBNLCD010000512.1:0-4368 GCA_050303635.1 Anaerolineae bacterium | reverse complement strand
TACTCCATTTTCCCTGATCTCGAACGCTTAAGTCATTTAGGGGGCGGCCAATTATCCGGTGGTCAACAACAAATGTTGGCCGTGGCGCGTGCGCTGGTGCCGGAAAATAAGCTCCTCCTCATTGACGAACCGAGTGAAGGTCTGGCTCCGGTCATCATCGAACAAATGATGGCTGCCATTCAACAATTGAGTAGTCATACCACGATTTTGCTGGTTGAACAGAATTTCCGCATGGCCAGTCGCTTGGCCCAACGCTATGTCATTATCGAAGAAGGTCAATCCGTCCTCGCCGGTGAAATGGCTGACCTCGTGGGTAATGACGAGATTATCAATAAGTATCTGGGGGCGGCGTAATTTTATGCTAAGTCAAAGAATCTATGATTTTCAGCGTTTTTTCAAAACGTATCAAGACATTATTGTCGGTGTCTTGACCTTTGGTTTTACATTTGCCCTGCTCATCTCAGTGTGGATTCAAAGTGGTGAATCCTCGCAGATGCTCCGTATTTTAGCGAGCGGTCTCTATCAAGGGATGCTCTACTTTATGGTCGCGGCAGGTTTGAGTATTATCTTTGGTCTGATGGATGTGCTGAATTTTGCGCAAGGTGCGCTGTTTATGCTGGGCGCTTATGTTGGCTTCGATGTGTTAACCAATCTATCGCACACCGATGTGAGTGATAGTCGGCTGGTGACCATTTTCGTTGTCACGACGGCTCCCGTTTTGTTCTTGCTGTTGGAAACGGTGATCCTCGCCCTCCTGCGAAAATGGGCCAATATCGTCCCCTACAATTTACATGGCAAGCTGGGTGAACGGTTGGCCGTGGCAGTGCTTATCGGTGTCCCCATTAGTTATTTAATGGGTTCGCTTTTTGCCGAAAATGATGCGGTCGATATTATTCGTATCGTTTGGGCGGTGGTTGTCTATGCCATTGCTACGTATGATGAAACGCGCCAAGGTGTTTATTGGGCCATTCAGGTCGTCACAAATGCCGTCTCGGTGCTCATTGGCGCATGGTGGGAATATACCCAGGCTTTCATCTATGCCCGGCACCACTCCACCGCTGATGTGAACTGGAATCAACTCACGACTTTACCAGAACGTAAATCAAGTAAATCTAAGAATGAAGATATGCCGGGCTTAATCGTGGGGATGTTGTTCACCGCGATTTTGGCTTTGTTGATGACCGATGTTAGCGTGATGGTCATTAGCTTAGGCTTGGCCGGGATTGCCGCTGTTTTAGCTGGCGCTATCGCAGGTGTGATTTTGGAACGCGTCTTTATCCGTCCAACTTATGCCCGTCCCTTCTTCCAAATTGTGTTGACTTTTGGTCTGGCGCTGGTCATGCGCGAAATGCTCGTTTATCGCTATGGCCGTGAACCGGTGGGGACGCTCGACAAATTTTTGCCTGATACCTTACAAGGGGTTATTCCGGGCACGACGATTTTCAATTACTGGGTGTTCATGATTATCATGGGCATCATCATGATGATAACAGTTCAACTCATCCTACAAAGAACCCGCATTGGGATTATTATCCGCGCGGGTGTGCAAGACAGTGAAATGGTTGAAGCACTTGGTATCAATGTCCGCCTCGTGTTTACGATGGTCTTCGCCCTTGGTTCTGCGATTGCGGCTCTGGGTGGCGTCATTTCCGGCGGTTTCTTGAATATCGACCCCGGTCTCGGTGATTTCTTCCTACTTCAAGCGATTGCAGTGGTTATCATCGGCGGCTTGGGTAGTTATGCAGGTACCGCGATTGCCTCCTTAATGGTGGGGATTAGTCGCCAAGTTGCGGCTTATTTCTCACGCCAATACTTCAATACCGATGGTTTAGCGCCGGTAGCTGTGCTAACTTTGCTGATCATCATTTTGCTCATTAAACCCTCTGGGCTGTTCGGAAAGGAACATTAGACTATGCTTGAAAAACGTCTCCGCCGACGGCATCCACTTTTACAAATTATTTGGGATAACTGGTTTATCATCGTTGTATTTGTGTTCCTGTGGCGTTTCCCCTATTTAGTAGCTAGTTGGACCGGCAGTGAAGTTGATCCCGAAAGTCCCCGGATAGCATCTGAATCTAAGTTTTGGCAAGCAGTCATGATCGAACTCTTCATCCTGAGTATGCTAGCCATCAGTTACAATCTGATGTTTGGGTATACGGGCGTGATTTCCTTTGGTCATGGTCTGTTTTTCGGGACTGGTGCGTATACAGTGGCCGTGTTATTCACGCGCTATGGTATCTCACTCACCACTTCAATTTTGACCGCCATTCTACTGGGCGTCGTTTATGGGTTAATTTGGGCGATGGCTTCGTTCAGGGTGAAGGGGGTGTATTTTGCGATGTTTACGCTGGCCTTTGCTGAAATATTCTACCAGCTTTCGCGGCTCACCCTGTTTGACTTCATGACACGGGGTGATGATGGGCTGACATGGACAACACCTGACTGGATTAGTCCCATCAAAAACCGTCTTCAATTGTACAATTTGGCGTTAGCCGCGCTGATTTTTTCGTTTTTGATGGTGCGCCGTTTGATGACATCCCCATCCGGTAAGGTACTCTTAGCCTTACGCGAAAATGAAAGTCGCGCGCAGACACTCGGCTTTAATGTCTACATGTATAAAACACTGGCAATTGTGGTGTCTTCGGCGATTGCAACCATGGCCGGGGTTTTCCATGTGATTTTGAATCGCCAAGCCACGCCGAACTCGCTCGGTCTAGATCGCACGGTTGATCCGCTGATTATGACCTTGATCGGTGGGACGGGAACCTTAACTGGACCGCTGACGGGTTCAACCATGTTGCGGATTGGTCAAGAATATTTCAAGAAGCCTGAGCTTCAAGTGGATATTCGGTTTATCATTGGGCGCTATGCTACTACCGTGAATTCAGAACGCTATTGGGCGTTGGCGCTTGGTTTAGCGTTTATCATCTTCGTGATGTTGGTGCCACACGGGGTAGTCGGTTCGGTGAATCTCATCTGGTTCGATATTCGCCGCTGGGTTCGTCGCTTCATTTATAATCCATTGGTTCGGTCAAATAGTTGGTTAGCGCGCTGGATGGAACCCGTGACGGGTGAATCGCCTGAATTCGCGCAAGCCATTGCCGAAAATGACAATTCCCCATCGATTCCCGAATGGGCGCGTAGCCACCCCGAAACGGCTTTGAATGGGCTGATATTCTTTATCATGATACTCATCATTGTGGTGGGTTATTTCCTCATCGGTATTGGCAAATTAACCGATGCTGAAATGGGCTGGCATTGGCGGCGTGATATTGAATGGGCCTTGTTCTTTATCGTCATTTCCATTCCATTACGCCTCCTTCTGCGCATCTATCGGTTTTTTGTTTTACCGCCCGAAGCACAGGACACACTGGAATAACTCTCTCTATCTTTGAATCGTGTTTAAAAAAGCCTGCTCAAGTTGTGAGTGGGCTTTTTGCGTTAAAATGAATGTGGAGATCTAATCAAATGTGAGTTTTGGTTTAGGGTTGACTGCCGAATCGGATAATTGCAGAGCTATATGCAAGACAAGGGGCTAAAACTCACAATCAACTAATTTAGGAAGGATACTAAACTCAATGACGATTTCAACCTTACACACTGGCTGGCAATATTCTTCATTAAATGACATGCTCGGCATTGTCACTCATCTCGTGCATATCACGCCCAGCGATGATTTAATTCGCTTTCGGGATAATGGCACGGGCTGGAATGTCAAACAAGTCGTGGGCCATCTACGCGATTTTGAATCAGTCTTCATCGAGCGGGTCGAATTGACGGTCAGCCAAGAATTGGCCGATTTGCCGTTTCCTGATCCTGATCAACTGGCCATCGACAATGCATATAATGACCAACCGATTGATGAAATGTTGGCCAGCTGGGCTGAGCTCCGCGCCGAAATTATGAATTTTTATCAAGCGCGTTCCGTCAGTGACTGGACCAAACTGGCTATGCATCCCACACGGGGCCAACTCACGCTCTATGATCAATTGATGCTTCATACGCGCCATGATGTTCTACATGTCGAGCAAATCACGCGTATCCTCGGCGAGAAAAAGACAGGTTCTTAGAAATAAAATCAAGCCAGAGTATCAGATTGAATGATGCTCTGGCTTACAGTTTTTTGGATGATAATTTATTGTGCCACTTCTTCAATCACAAGCTGATATCCACCCCCATTCCCCGCTTCTGGTGCAAGAATATGGATTGAATACAGGCCTGTACTCGGCAGGTTAACAGCCTCAAGTGTCGTAGTATCAGTTGTGCCCAGCAAATTACCCTCAGGATCATAAAACTCGATAACAGGCGTTAAACCTGTCGCGCTCGAAGTATGAATAGTGATGACTTGTCCCGCCGTTCCAACAAAAG
>JBNLCD010000511.1:0-4373 GCA_050303635.1 Anaerolineae bacterium | reverse complement strand
CCCCATCTACTCGACTGCAATGTAAAGTGGATGGGGGTTTTTATATTTAAAACCCTATTGCGGTTATTGGTGCAAGTAAATTATCTTTATCCTTGCGAATCGCCATCACCCGGTGGTGGCGCATCTGTCGGAGATTGAGTCGATGCAGGATCACTTCCGCCACCATTATCATTTGACGTTTCAGACGTTGCTTCGAGTTCAATTGTCGCTTGCAATTCCGGTGCATTGGTTCCATAGGGACGCGCGGCAAGTTCGTTAAATTCAAGGTCGGGCAAATCCAGCAAATCATTGGGATAGACCACCGCTAAACTCGCTACTTCTTCCGCATTCAGCACCAATTGATGGGTCGGCACCCAACCATCGGTCAGAACGCCGTTGTCAAAATAATAGATATACAGCCAATCACCTTCAGCCGTGATGCCCGCCACATGCGGCTGAAAATTGCCAGCGGCGGCAAATTCGCGTCCACTTTCACGGTCGGGTGCATTGAACACTTCGAGGCCGCCATTTGACGATACATTTTCGATAATCAAATTGGATGTGATAACCGCACCCCCTATTTCACTGATACCAATCGGTTCTTCGGGTCGGGCGGGTTCACTATTTGAGGCCACTGTAAAAAACGTGATGCCAAAACTGGCTAGCACGGTCAAAATAATCACCATCAAAATATTATTCGCACACATAAATTGTCCTTTTACCCTGATATATATGGGTTTAAGTATAACGACTCATGGGTGGGTTTAAAAACACACAAATTCGTTCATATGCAACGTTACGAAATTAATTTGTAGGGGCGACGCATGCGTCGCCCGTGTTTGTATACAAATTACGTTAATTCGATATGTTTACGGCGCGGTACCATCGGCGAGGATTTGCACACCCCACGCCGGACGACGTAAACCATGCGCATAAATCGCAGTGGCATTCACTTCGGTGGCGCGCAAACTAGCATCGCGTTGGAGTTCAATGCGCATCGCACGGCGAATATCCAACGCCAGCGCACCCCGATTGAACATGCCGCCAATGGTCGGATCAGTTGCACCGAGCAAACTGGTCGTGTAGATATCAATATCACCCACACTCGCCACATAATAGCGGCTGACAATATCATCGCGGATACGTAACGGGGCAGGCGCACTCAACCCTGCTAAATTGGCCGATGTCGCGAGATCATAATATTGATATTCGCTAATCACCAATTGATAGGGAGGCGGGACAGCGGCATTGGCAAGTTCGGCCCGCGCTTTATACACCGTTTCCCATGATAAACGCGTGCCCATACTGCCGACTGTGCCGCCGCTCATACTTGCGAAATGACCAAGTAAATCGGATTCGATTTGGCGGAAAATCGTAAAGCCAATATGTTGGGCCAAATCTGCCAACAAATCGACATCATCACTATCCAAGCGACGATCAGTGACCACAAATTGGGTCCCGATTTCACCCGGTGTGAGCGTAGTGAGCAAGGCGCGGTCAAAGGCTTGCGTGGTGAGATCGGTGGTCTCACCCAAGCCGGTCGAAACCGTGCCCACACTGTATTCGGAAAAATTACGATCCTGCATCCCGGTTTGGTCCGTATAGAGCGTGACCAAATTCGGCATGATGAAGGATTCTTGCGCATACATCAGCGCCGCCTCATAAACATCCGGCAACAAACTGCTGATCAGCGCATAGGTCGTTTCATTCGCCATAGGCGTGAACCTCCTTAGCTAGAACTGAGCGAAAAGGATTTTTTTACACGCAAACTTGCCGTAACCTGACGGACAAACTGGCTGTGCCTGACAGCGGGCGTGTTCATTAACAAAATGGGGGAAATTAAGAGAAGTACTTCAATCCTAACCGAATGTAGGCCCACGCATAAGCCGTTAATCTGATTACCGATCGATATGTTCTTGAAAAAATACTGATGGTGGGGATTCGCAACGATGGGTTCGTTATTTCGCCGCAAAAAGCGGAAAAATACATAGATTTTTCCCTACCAGCAATGCAAATCCATTCGTTTACTAAACTTCATGGCAATTCAATCGGATTGGATGCTTAATTTTGACGGAGATAAAACGCTCGTCGGCACTGGTACGGAGGCATCTGTGTATGTCTCCGTTATTAACCGATGCATCTCTATCGGGTCTATCCGTTGCAATAACCGCTTCATCGATACAATGGGGTTTAAATAAAATTCAAATCAAAAAGGTTTATAATAAAAACTGGGTGTTTAAATACACCCTTTTGGATTGGAACGTTGTCGAGGAGAAAACTTGTGAATCCAGCGCTGATTGTGATTTTTGGGGCATCCGGTGATCTCGCCTACCGCAAACTTATGCCAGCTTTATATACGCTCTGTGCTGAAGGCCATCTGCCAGAAGATTACGCCATTTTAGGCGTGGCGCGGAGTGACTATTCAGATGAAGAATTTCGGGATCATTTATGGGGTGGCATTGAGAAATTTGCCCGACTGAATAAAACAGATAAGGCCGCGTGGGAACGTTTTTCTCAGCGCGTTTACTATCATTCCTTACCCGCCTATGATGCGCTAGATGGTTATACGCAACTCCGTGAACGAATTGATGCACTGGATAGCGATCATCATACCCAAGGCAATATTCTATTCTATCTTTCGACGCCACCTAGTCTCTATAGCATCATTCCGGAATTATTGAGCAATGTTCAACTCAATCATGGCTCCGGCTGGCGACGGATTATTATCGAGAAACCCTTCGGCACCGATTTAGCAAGTGCAGAAAAGCTCAATAAAGAAGTGCATACCCATTTTGACGAAGATCAGATTTATCGGATTGACCACTATCTCGGCAAAGAGACTGTGCAAAATCTGATGGTCTTCCGCTTTGCGAATGCACTGTTTGAACCGCTCTGGAATCGGCATCATATTGACCATGTCCAGATTAGTGCCCTCGAAAGTGTCGATGTGGGCTCACGCGCCGGCTATTATGACCATGCGGGCGTGTTGCGGGATATGTTCCAGAATCACATCATGCAATTATTGACACTCACGGCGATGGAAGCTCCGGCTGATTTTGCGGCGACCCCGCTCCGTGATGAAAAAGTCAAAGTTTTACGCTCACTCGATATGATTGAACCCGATCAGGTCAATGAACGCACGGTTCGCGCCCAATATAACGGGTATCTGAACGCCGAGGGTGTGCCCGATGATTCGCAAACACCGACCTTTGCCGCGCTGAAATTTTATATCAATAACTGGCGCTGGCAGGGCGTTCCCTTCTTCTTGCGCTCTGGTAAAGCCGTTAAAACCAAGACCACGGAAATTGTGGTGCAGTTTCGGTCCACGCCGCTCAAATATTTTGCGGCGCAAGATGGCACCATGCCCCAACCGGACCGTTTAGCGATTTGTCTGCAACCCGATGAAGGCTTTCATCTGCGTATGAGTGTGAAACAACCGGGCGCAGGCTTCCAGACCAAACCTGTCGATATGACCTTCCACTTTGAAGACGCGTTTGGCAAATCCGGCCTGCCCGATGCCTATGAACGTCTCTTGCTGGATGCCTTGCAAGGCGATGCCTCACTCTTTGCGCGCAGTGACGAAATTGAAATGTCATGGCGCATTATTGACAAGATTTTGGAAGGTTGGCACCGCGCCGATGCCGCGCCGTTGGCAACCTATGCGCCGGGGAGTTGGGGCCCGACTGAAGCTGAAGATTTACTCGGTGGCGCACCCCGCTCTTGGTATCATGGTTGTGCGCATATTAAAGAATAGGAGGCGATTCTCGTGGCACGTTTTGTCAAAATCCTCAAAGATACGGATGCCATTGCGGAATTTGTGGCCCAGAAGATCATCCAAACTGCGCAGGAAGCCATTGCCGAACGCGGCAAATTTACTTTAGCGCTGGCGGGTGGTTCCACGCCGAAGCCGCTCTATGTTCTGTTGGGTACCACTTATCGTGATGAAATTGACTGGTCTAAAACCCATCTCTTTTGGGGGGATGAACGCACCGTGCCCCCAGATCATCCCGATAGCAATTTTCGGATGGTGCAAGGGGCGCTTTTAGATCGTATTCCTCAGCCAGCCGGCGTGCATCGGATGTTGGGTGAACTTTCGCCGGAAGAAGCCGCTAAACGCTATTCAGACCGCATTGTCGAAATTATTCCCGATGCGCCGCCGCGTTTTGACGTGATCTTGCTGGGCATGGGCGATGATGGGCATACCGCCTCACTTTTCCCCCATACTGCGGCCCTCAACGAAACCGAAAAATATGTGGTGGCCAATGAAGTGCCCCAACTTGATACATGGCGTATCTCGTTGACGTACCCTGTGTTAAATCATGCCCGCCAGGTGATTTTTTTGGTGGCTGGCGGCCAGAAAGCCGACCGTCTTTATGAAGTTCTCCACGGTCAAC
>JBNLCD010000510.1:0-4373 GCA_050303635.1 Anaerolineae bacterium | reverse complement strand
ATAGGTATCTTGATAGTAGAACCAACCGATTAAATCACCACCAGAAGCAACCGCGTACCATTTTTCATCTTTGTCCCCAATAACTTGTAGAGTTTGGTCTTGGGTGAATGAAGCCACTTGCTCATTGCGGTTTGGTTCGGCATAAATTGGCGCTAGCCGTGAACTGAGATTGGTAATTTCACAAGGAACGGGTGGCGGGCCTGATGGATATGGTGTCTGAGTAGGTTGTTTGGTAGGTATGGGACTAGATGCCGTAAGAGTACGAACAGCCCAATCGGAACTATAATTATTGTTCAAATAATCAGTAACAATTGTTCCACAAATCATTAATCCCGTACAAAGTACACCAATAACTGTCAGAAAAAGTAAAACACTTTTGATGATTGTGTGTAAATGAGACAAACTATGATGCAAAGTTTCTAAAACAGCATGCCGGAGGCGAAGCAAAAAAGGCAGTTTAACTTCAGGAAGATACGCTTGCGGCAGTTCACCATCGTTCTGCCGCATATATTCTAGAATTTCGCCGTCGAGTTCGGGTTGTTCAGAGGTCACGCTAGAGCACGTCCCGTTTCCAGAATAGATAACCGAAAACAGGAATTGCAAAAAGCAATGGTACCGCATAAACAGCTTTGAGCATCAATGGTAAGCCGAGAAAACTCACTAGAATGATGACGCTGTATTCGAGAAGGGGATTACGGTTGTTGTAGTCGAAACTATAGACCCCATAAGCGGCTAAAAACCCAACTAAGAGAGTCAGCACAAAGCGGGCTCCATAGAGAATCGTATTATATTGGGTTTTGACGGGTTCTGGTTGACAATCGGCTTCCTCTAACAGCCGTTGATATTCGGATGTCGAATAATCCACCAAACCAAATTCTGGATCAACAAAACCATAATCCGGCACATCAATCACAAATCCGCGCGTTGTTTCGCTAAAAATTGGGACGCTATTGCGGAGCGAAATATAACACCATTGTTCAAATTCATGGTTTACTTGGAGATCTGGCATGGCCGCTTCAGTTGAAATGTGGCTGGTTAAATAGACTTCAGTTTGAGCCGATGGATTCCGTTCTTCAGGAATTTGCTCAAAATCTTGCGGCCCCCCTTCAAATATATAGGGATTTTTTGCTTTGCCAATTTCCACAAGTTCTTCACCGACATATTTGAAATAAAGTTTGGCATCTTGGGGTGCGTCTTCAAGGGCCAAATAGCCGGTAACCGTCGCTACTAAAGGCGGCAAAATCATCAAGGGAACCATCAACTTCAACAGCCAACTTAGCCAGGTGTACGTCACTGGTTTAGAGCGCGGGACAAAATTTGGTGGATAGGACATGCGGCACAAACTCAACTTTCTGCAAGAAATACCCTGTAGCGATTTTAGCACAAAGTTTGCGTTCGGGTAGCAGAGAGCCAGAGGCGGAGGTGCATGGGAGTCGAACCCACCGCAGACGACTCTGCATCGCCTGCCACCAATTTTGAAGACTGGGAGACCCACCGGGACCTAGGCACCTCCGATGGCGTTTAGTATACATGTCCGCTCCGTGAATGAACAGCAAAAGTTTATAAATGAACGTTTCGCGATGGTTAACAGTATAGGGGTTGTATTGGTCTTTAGCAGGCCATATTTCGAAGGATTGGATTTTTCAGGAGAATTTCGAATGTTGCAACAACCTTATGAAATTAAAGTTGGCGAATTTACCTGCTACGTGATTCAAGATAGTACAACCCCCGGTGGTGGGGATGGCTTAATTTCAAATATTGATGACGCTACACGTCGCTCAGCCTTGCTGGAATGGGAAGAAAATCCCGATGAAGTGGTTTTGTCCTATAACTGTGTATTCATTGATACCGGTCAGCAAAAAGTACTCATTGATGCAGGTGGGGGTGAAGGTGAATTATTGCCAAGTCTAGCCGCAATTGGAGTCCAGCCAAAGGATATTGACATTTTTATTTTGTCGCATGGCCACGGTGATCATTATGGTGGTTTGGTTAATGAAGAAGGCCAGTTAACTTTTCCCAATGCGCAACATTATGTGTGGCGTAAAGAATGGGAATGGTGGACCGATGAAGAGCGTCTTAAAGACTTTGAAGAAACAGCCCCCGCCCGTGCCGATGCTCTGCGCAATTATCTTTTGCCAATTGCCGCTAACTTAAAATTTGTGGATGACGACAATCCTCAAGTTATATCGGGTATAACGGCAGTTCCGGCTTATGGGCATACTTTCGCCCACATTGGTGTCCAAATTGAATCAGCCGGCGAAACATTGTTGTATATTGGCGACGCGATGCTTCATCCTTTGCATCTTCAACATTTAGATTGGGAATTTGTGATGGATGCCGACCATGAGCAAGCTCGTGAAACCCGTGCGAAGTTACTGGAACTTGCTCATGAGAAAAGCGCGACGATAGTCTGTTATCATTTTAAATTTCCGGGAACAGGCAATGTCAAAAAGACTGATGAGGGCTGGGATTGGTTGCCTAATCCATCTTAATCACGCATTATTGATGACACGCTGATGCCATTGTTCAATATGGGCTAGGCCTTCTTCAACTGATTTCACCAGAACAACCAGCGGGTTAACAACCTTGTTTTGATCAGCCAGACGCATTGATGTATATAGATACATTTCTTGATGCATATTCGCAACAACCAAACCTGAAGGCATTTGGTAGGCCGCCTCGGCCCTCTTCGTGCGAAGATTCCGGCTTTCCTTACGTGCTCGGCTCAGATTACCGGGCGCGAATTCTTTGACTTCTGTAAAGTCAATAATTGAACCCAAAACAGGTCTGTGATCATATTCACTGTCTATCAATTGAAATGCCCATTGATAAGCCTGAGCAGTCTCTTGACCAGTTACAGTACCAACCCATTTATAATAGGAAATACGATTCTCTTCATCATAGCGACATGTTATATGTTCAAGATATAGTGGGGCGATCATGGAATACTCCTCTCCTTATGTAGAAGATTAATGCTTGTGTGTGGGGTGGCAAAAAAGACGATTAGATTTCGGAAAGTTCTATAAGTATTGACAATAGTTTATCCATATTCTAAAAAAAGTAAAAATAACTTAAGTAAAAATGGGAAAAGAATTAAGATACGAAATCAATTTACCTAAAAGATATAGATAATTTCAGCAGTTGAGGGCGAGCGTGAGACTGATCATGAGCAAGCCCATAAAACCTATGCGAAGTGGATAGAACTTGCTCATGAAGAAGATGTGATGTTAATAAGTTATCACTTTAAATTTTTGATACAGGCAATGACTGATAATATCTGGGTTGCCTGCGTTATTTTAATTGTTGATGATTAAGTCAGTGACTTTTCATGCTGTTTATGCCATTGTTCAATATGGGCTAGGCCATCTTCAACCGATTTGACTAGCTTCACTAGAGGGTTATCAAGTTTATTTTGATCGGCCAAGCGCATTGATGTATATAAATACATTTCTTGATGCATATTCGCAACAACTAAGGCCGTCGGCGTGGTTTGGGCTACTTCAACATTTTTTGAACGAATATTTTGGCTTTCTTTACGCGCTCTCCGCAAATTATCTGGCGCAAATTCCTGGACTTCTGTAAAGTCAATAACTGTACCCAATACAGGTTTGTCGGCAGGCACACTCGCAATCAACCGAAATCCCCATTCATAGCCCTGCGCCGTCTCATTTCCGGTTACAATCCCAACCCATTTAACATGGGAAATGCGAGTTTTCTCATTATATTGACATGTTATGTGTTCAAGTTGCAATGGGGCGATCATTCTAAACTCTCCTGCTAATATCTATTAGATGCGTTACCTCTGATTTTATTTATTGTTGTACATAAGTTAAAAAAAGATTAGTTTTTGGTAATAATTTATAAGTATTTATTATAGTTTACTGGATTTGTAAAAAAAGTAAAAATACTTTAGCTAAAATTGGGATAATAGTTAAGAAATGGGTTCATTTTCTTCAAAAGTAGGTTAATTGCTTGAATTGAATATAACTTGGAGATGGGGAGTTAAACTGGCTGAAGACTAATCAATCATCTATCCGATGGGTGTGATATACGATTGATGGCTACGAAGAGACCGGTGAAGATCAACATGGAAATTGTGCTTAAGCCGCATTTCGGCAGAGAAGGAAATGCGCTTGCGAAGAATAAACTCGTAACACCCATCACGACATGCATGATTAACGCCCATCCCAAAGGTATTTGATCCTTCTAAACAAAAAAGACGGATAGCGCATAGCCTATCCGTCTAAAAATTTACTACTTGAATTGAGCGTTTAGCCCAGAACTACTTTACTCTGTCCATGTTTTCGATGATGCGGGTGGCAAAGTCGCTGGTTGCAACTTCAGTGGCACCTTCCATTTGGCGGGCAAAGTCG
>JBNLCD010000509.1:0-4377 GCA_050303635.1 Anaerolineae bacterium | reverse complement strand
TATGGATTTTAATCCGTAGCGGTTATGCCACCTCGTCTGTTTAGCCCTCCGTAAAAAACTGCCTTTGGGAGTCCCCTGTCTCCTCCTAAGGGTAGGATTTTAAGTATTGCGCGTAAATGGTGCTATCTCTCAATTTTTGGCTAATGAGGCTAGCCCATCAACCGCCCTCGAATAAATTCGGGGCTAAAAATCACCACCCTATGAATGGGTTTCAAACTCCTGTCGACAACGGTTGTAGTCCATTTATAGGACGCTGTTTTTTAGCTATGGATTTTAATCCGTAGCGTTTGCGCCAGCTCGTCTATTTAACCCGCCATAAAGAACCTGCCCCTGTGAGCCCCTCAATCCCCTCTCCCACTCTTTTTCAGTGGGAGAGGGGGTCAGGGGGTGAGGGCTAACTTCCCCTGATAAATTTGTTATGGAGAGCTTATTTGTAGTAGAGGCGATGTATGCGTCGCCCATTTTGCACTTTTATCACACTGCCAAACTAATGAATTCTATAAAAACCCACCAGTGCGCTAGACACAAACGGTTTTAAGCCGTGGCACGAATCGTTTCCGCAATCGTCTCCCAATTTTGCAAGCGCCCTAGCCCTAATGATTGATAGACTTGTTGGGCTTGGTCGACGCTGGTCAGTTTGCCGAGCAATGTCAGTGCGGCTTGATAACTCGCCAATCCACCATTCGCCGTGACGCGACGATCATCAACTACCACCGGTTGATCATGCACCACATTAATTGCCGGAAATTGTTCTTGCAGACTATTTTCGCCGCCAAACCAAGTCGTTGCGGACTTGCCATCCAAGACTCCCGCACTTCCCAGAATAAATGCGCCTGCGCATAAACTCCCAATCCATTGGGCGGCTTGGTCATGTTTTTGAATAAAAGCATTGAGCGCGGCATGCTCCAACAAATGGCTCACATCATTACTCCCCGGCACAATCAAAATATCCACGCTGATTTCATCCGCAATGGTATAATCAACCGTGAGGGTGATACCTTCGGCACTGCGAACCGTCGGTTGATCTTCGACACCAATCAACATAACTTCGGCATCCGCAAACCAATCATGTTCACGCGCAATCCCAAAAACTTCCGCTGGACCGATCACTTCAGCCGTGAGAACGTCATCAAATACGATAATGCCAATTGTCTTACTCATCAGGTTTTTGCTCCTTACAATTTATTGATCATTCTGTTATAGAATAGACTCACGCCGCGCCAATGTATTGTAATTTTTCGACATCATCGCCACGCCAGCCAAAGGAAGTAATATGCCAGAGCGTCCCGCGCCGCACTTGGACTATCTCAATTTCCAACTCGTTGAACCCACCCCCGCCTTGCATCCTTATATTCAGCAATACTGGTTGATTCAGCATCCGTTTTTGGCCGAATCCTCGCGCCCTGAATTTATTCATCCTAACGGCGGTTTTGGCTTGGTATTCAATTTAGGCGATGACTTCTGGGTTGATGAGAAAAAAGTTGCGGGTGCAGTATTTTTGGATGGCAGTAATACCGTGAGTCGACGGCTACGGTTTGCCGGCCAAGTCTTGGCGTTAGGGATTCGCTTTCGACCCGGTAAAGCCCATCCTTTTCTGCGGATTCCACTCCATCATTTGCAAAATGAAGTGCTTTTATTGGCGGATGTGGATCAACGGGATTTAGAAAATCTAGCGGAAAAACTGTATGAAGCACCTACCCTTCTCAACAAAATTCAATTGCTCGAAAGCTGGTTATTGAATCAACTAGTGCGCGGCACTGACACCTCCGCGATTGTGCCCGCATCCTTACAAACGCTCAAAGCTCAACACGTCCTCACCATCAAGGAATTGGCGGATCAGCTTTATCTGAGTCAACGCCAACTTGAACGCCTCTATCGCCGTGAGGTAGGGTTCACGCCGAAACAATATGCGCGGCTCTTGCGGGTCGAAAATGCCCGGCATCTGCTCAAAACAAAACTTGACTACACCACGGCGCAAATCGGGGCGGAGCTCGACTTCTATGATCAAGCGCATTTCATTCGTGAATTTCGATCGGTGGTGGGCATGACACCGGGTCAATATCAACAGCGTCAACTGGCGCGCCTCACCCAAGATTAAATTTGACTAAGAGACAATTTGCATTCTATATTTGCGGCGGATCACAGCGAGTCCTAAGGGGCCTAAATTAGTTTAGTCACTGGTAGGGAGAGGCCGACGTGCCTCTCCCATAGAATGATAATGTCCTATTTCCCATTTTGTTTTTTTAATGAAAATTTACCGCGTCCGCGCCTGCAAATCATCCAACACAGACCGCACCACTTGGTCTAATTCTGCTTTTTCACCCGCCTGACAAAATTCTTGATAGGTGGCCTCCCCTAACATAGATTGCAATTCAGGCGTTAAAGAATCGAGGTGCATTTGTTGAATTTCGGCGGTGAGGGCGGGATGTTGTTTGATAAAGCCAATCAGCATCACGCATTCTTCGAATGAACGCGCCAGGAATAAAACCGAGGCCATCACGCTCAAACCTTCAATAACGCTCGACGTCGCGCTAATGTCGTAAGCCAAGAGCAAACCTTCGTGCAAATAAGCATACGTGCGCGGCAAGTTCTCCATCTTAAACGACGCATGCGCCAAGTTAATCAGCGTATTGGCTAAATACCCTTGATCATGAATTTCACGCAGAATTTCGACAGCTTCAGCATAACTCTGAATCGCGAGTTCCACATTGCCGCTATCCGAGGCCAACATGCCCAAATTGGTGTAGGCGGTCGCAATCCCTTGGCGATCACCAATTTCGCGGCAAGTCACCAAACTGCGTTCAAAATA
The DNA here is from genome assembly GCA_050303635.1 of Anaerolineae bacterium. Lineage (GTDB taxonomy): Bacteria > Chloroflexota > Anaerolineae > Aggregatilineales > J027 > JAKEEQ01. The sequence goes on along the minus strand of JBNLCD010000509.1, from coordinate 1,568 downwards.
AATGCCCGCTTCATCGAGTTTCCCTGCAATCGCGTGGACCACGCCAATATCGTTGAGACTATAGACCATTTTCTGCTTGTCATTGAGCGCATCCCGCAACCGTAAGGCCTCCGTATAACTGCCTTCAGCGGCGGTCAAATCACCCATTGCCATTTGGACAATACCCATCACGTTTAAGCAGTCGGCTTCGAGCGCCTGATTTTCGTCGGGGATTTCTTGCAAGGCATCCACGCCCCGATCAAAGGCTTTTTGCAAGTCACCTTGCCGATAGGCGTTCAAGGCTAATTGAATGAGGGTATTCCCGATTTGGTCGGGCAGTTGATGTTTTTCGGCAATCTGTTGGGCGTCGAGATAGAAGCGCTCGGCTTCGTCGTAATCGCCCTGATTGTAGGCCAATTTGCCCTGTCGCATGGCAATTTCGACACCATTGGCTGGCATGGTTTCCACATCAACCTGTTCTTGAGCCAGATCTAAATCAGTTTGTTGGTCCGCCCGATTACCCAGCAAATCATTGAGGCGTTCCCGTGCCAATAAGAGTTCAATGCGCTCACTCGGCTTGTCACAGAAATCCAGCGCGCGAGTGTAATGCTTAATTGCTTCTTGATTGACATAAAGTTGGGTGGCATATTGCCCAGCTAAACGCGAATATTTCAGTGCTTCCGGCTTATAGTCGGCTTCGGCAAAGTGTTGGGCCAAATCCCCATAATAGGGCTCAATCTTGTCCACATAGACAATTTCGAGAGCGCGCGCCACCTGATAATGAAGCCGTTTACGCGTTTTCACATCAATGGTTTCGGTTAAATGACGTGGAAAGGTGTTATACGCAAATTGCCACTGATTTTCACGAATTTCGAGCACCGAAATTTGTTGACAGTTGGCCAGCCAGCTATCAAGATCACTGCTGGGTGCTAAATGGCGCAATAGGTCTATATCGATATGTCGCCCATTGATGGCCGCATAATTCAGCAGTTCTTGTTCATCTCGACTTAACTTCGCAATCCGCCGTTGAATCAGCGCGGTGATGCCGCCCGTTAACACCGATTTAGGCAAGGTCACGTTGGAAACATTTTCCAGACTGCCGGCCTGATCAGCCAGGGCACGAATCACTTCCACCAAAAAGAAGACATTCCCTTCGGTGGTGCGTTGCAAAAGTTTAACTAACGCGGGTGTTTGACCGGGTTCACCGAGAATAGATTCGCTCAACTCCGCCACAGCCGCTTCCGAGAGCCGCTCTAAATTCAAGCTTTGCATGGCGGGTAAATCTTCAACCAAATCAGGTCGTTCGTCACTCCGATAATTCCCGACCACCATAATCGGCAAATTCTCCATAATATCAAGAAGATGTTGCAGGGGTACTAAGCTCTCACGTGCCCACTGTAAATCGTCAATCAAGAGAACGACAGGCTGTTGTTGTCGTCGGAGCACATCTGCCATTGTGAAGATCAACCGTTCCTGTATCAAACGACTTTCTAAACTAGGGGCTTCAGGAATAGGACGGTCAAGTAAGCGGTCAATATTCGGGATAATGGGTTTCAAAATGCCAGCTTCAAGATCATTCCACTCCACAT
>JBNLCD010000508.1:0-4379 GCA_050303635.1 Anaerolineae bacterium | reverse complement strand
TTTATCCCTACCCCGGATGCGAACAATCCGGCTAAATATCAAATTGGGGACAAAGTTACGGGCTTACGGACAAATTCACCCTTTTTGTACCTAACAGATTTTCCGATTTCGGAAACTGTTGCTAATCGTAGCCGTGAAAATTGCAACTTTGGCCGCGCCTATGAAATTCTCTATGCTGGCTACGACAAAGACAATGTTGTTTATTACTTGATTGCTTGCCAAGGGTCAGTCGGTTGGTCTGAAGAAGATCGGTTAACCGGCCCCATTAAATTTGATACAGGTAACAGTGCTTACACATTGCCGATTGATGCGAATGGTAATCCGATTCCGGATACCATGCCGAATTTTGCTATTCATAACCAAGAACCAGTTCCGAACCAAAACCCACCGGTATTTGGTCCGGCAACAACTCAATGTGAAGTTAACCAAGTTGTTGATATTGTTGGCCTGAAAGCAATTGATGCCAGTACAACCTGGTATCAAATTGACTGTGGCAACAATGTCTTTGGTTGGGTCGATCAAACCCGCCTCTTCGGTCCATTGTTCTTCTCTGACGAAGGTGGTATTGGGCTGGTCAATCCGACAATTGAAACATTGCCCTTAACTTCTGCACCTGAACCAGTAACTGGGGATAACACAGTTGCAGAATGTCCTGGTGATAGTGTAATCACGACAACCGCTTTACAATTGGTTGATGAAGTTCCATACTACGAAATCAACTGTGGTGACGTCAGTGGTTGGACTGTTCAAGACGATTTGATCGAACTGGCGCATTCACCGGATACATTCATCGTTGTTTATGTTGAAGAAATTGTGGCAGTTCCGGCTGAAGGTGAAACCACCGACGCAACTGCTGACACTCCGCCTACCGACGAGGGGGCCGATGCCGCTGAGACAGTCTTAAGTGCGGCTTTGACTGAAAATCCCGGACCAGTAAGTGATGAAAACGCTCAAGTTGGCGAATGTGCTTCTGAATCAATCGCTTATATTGATGATGTCACCTATGCTGGCTTTGAATTTTACTATCACATTGATTGTGGAAATGAACAAATCGGTTGGCTAGCAGGCAAACAGGCCTTAATGGAAGTTAGCTTCCCGGCTGAAGGTGAAGTTGCTATCACTGAAACCGGTATTATTGGTATCACCAGCTCCGAACGCGCCTTCTATATTTCAGATGAACCGAAACGTATTGCTGGTGCGCGTGGTGCAAGTGGTGCCTGTGAAATCAACGCTTTGGCGACCATTGCTGACACAGCTCTTGTTCAAACTGCGTCCGGTCCGCAATTCTACTATCTAGTCGACTGTACCAGTACCTTAGGAACTGAATTACAAGGTTGGGTAGATCAGAATCGTTTGCAACCAGCAGAAATCTTATCTGATAGTGGTAGTGCAACCCCAACAGATAATGTTTTCGGAGGCTAGGGTATAGAAATTTCTATATCCTATAGATAAAGGAACTATCTAATTATGAGTATAATTCGTGATATTGTGTCGGGTTTATTGGGGTTGCTCGGCGGTCAAAGTATGTTGAAGTTCTTGACCCGTCGTACAGTTGCCGCTTTGCCCGTACTATTTGCAATTCTTGTTGTTACGTTTGGCTTGTCACAAGCTTTACCGAGTGGTCCATTTGATGCTGTTAACCAACGTCCAATGCCAGACCATGTTAAGGCTCAACTTGAACAACGTTATGGCTTAGACAAAGCTGTTTTCTTCAACTCTCCCGATGATAATAGCGGGACTGATACCGCTTGGGGTGAACAAGCCTATGCCAAAGGTGGCTATGGTGAAGCAGTTACGGGTACCTACGATGAAATTGGGGATACCGGTGTTTCACTAACCCGCTCCTATGATTTGGTGCTTTGGGATGAAGCGACTGGTCGCTACATCACCTATACCCAAAATCCCTACAAAAACTGGGATGATGAACAAGCTGTTACCGCGATTCTTTCAACTTCTGCATTAGCCGCAAATCTCACCGGGGTTACCCCAGCCGTTAATGCTACTTCTGCGTTGACCGGTAACCTCTTGAACGGGGCGGTCAATGATGAAGTTTCAACATCTGTCAAGAACTATGAAGAAGATTGTAAGCCTTATACCAACTACCCCGGCTGGTCCTTAGTTTCGACACGTCAATCTTGTGTCACCACGGGTGGTACCACGAGCCGTTTGTTTAATGAAGTTCACACTTCCACATTGATAGACCCGCTAGATTCACAATTCTGGGGCTACTTCTGGAACGTGTTGCACCTCGACTTCGGCCCGTCCTTGAATGTTGCTAAGATTAACCAAAATACGCAAGTTGCTGATGAAATTAACGAACGCTTGCCGATTTCCATGAAACTCGGTTTCGTATCCGTAATCTTCGGTTTCACGTTTGGTATTCCATTGGGTGTATTGGCCGCTATTTATCACAATAGTGTCATCGACTACACCGCAACCTTCTTCGCAATTTTGGGGGCATCTACCCCGAATATTGTGCTGGCACCTATCTTGATTATTATCTTCACGGTTGAATTCGATCTTGTGCCTTCGCCGGACCCGCTGGTGTGGCGGGAAAACAAGGCACTCTATCAATTCACACCGGATTTGATTGGTGCATTAATTCTGCCTGTGATTGCACTTGGAACAGGTATGAGTGCTGGTATTGCGCGTTTGACACGGGCCAGCCTCTTGCAAGTGTTGAATGAAGATTATATCCGTACCGCCCGCGCTAAAGGTTTGCGCGAACGGTCTGTTATCTACATTCATGCTCTCAAGAACTCCTTGATCCCGGTTGCGACCATTCTTGGCCCACTCTTGGCTGGTATTTTGACAGGTACTTTCATTGTTGAACGTATCTTCGCAATCCCCGGCTTGGGTGAAAGCTTCATCGATGGTGTGGCCGCACGTGACTACACCACGATTATGGCAGTGACCTTGCTCTACTCAGTCTTCTTGATTGCCGGTAACATCCTCGTAGATATTATCTACACATGGTTGGATCCTCGCATTCGCTTTGATTAGAGTTCATTGATTAAAAACAAAAAGGGCGTCTGGTTAATTTGCTAGACGCCTTTTTATTTACCTGCTATGTATTCTTCCCAATAACGAGTGAATTTTTGAGAAAATCGAACCGATAACTGATCTCACAAGTATTTATTATGTGTTTTAGTGCAACTTTCACCAGATATCTGTGTGACGAGTGTATCTCGTCCTAAAAGGGAGTATCTCGATGAAAGTTGTCGGAAATTTAGTGCAAGATATTTTACAAAGCCTTGGCGGCAACAGCATGTTGAAATTTTTGGTACGTCGTACTCTTGCCGCTGTACCTGTTTTATTTGCAATCTTAGTTGTAACCTTTGGTCTTTCCCAAGCTTTACCTAGCGGTCCATTTGATGCGGTTAATCAACGTCCTATGCCGGAGCACGTCAAAGCCCAGCTAGAGCAACGTTATGGCTTGGATAAGGCTGTCTTCTTTAATACACCATCGGATAATAGTGGAACTGATACCGCTTGGGGCGAACAAGCCTATGCCAAAGGTGGTTATGGTGACGCGCGCACGGGTACCTATGCTGAAATTGGGGATACCGGTGTTTCTTTGTACCATACTTATGATTTAGTCCGTTGGGATGAAGCCACTCAACAATATATCGCCTATACAGAAACGCCTTATAAAAACTGGGCTGATGAAACTGCGGTTACCTCGTTGTTGACTCTTTCTGCGACAACTGCCAATTTGACAGGCGTTACGTCGACAGTGAATGCTACATCAGTATTCAGTGGGAATTTGTTGGCGGGTGCCGTAAACGATGAAGTTTCCAATGAAGTGATCAATTATCAAGAAGATTGTAAGCCATACACCAACTATCCGGGTTGGTCGTTGGTCTCCACGCGCCAATCCTGTGTCACCACGGGTGGTACCACGAGCCGTTTATTTAATGAAGCGAACACTTCGACCATCCTTGATCCACTTGATTCCCAATTCTGGGGTTACTTCTGGAATGTTTTACACCTCGACTTCGGCCCATCCTTAAATGTTGCCAAGATCAACCAAAATACGCAAGTTGCTGATGAAATTAACGAACGCTTGCCGATTTCCATGAAGCTCGGTCTTGTATCCGTAATTTTCGGTTTCGCATTTGGTATCCCATTAGGTGTATTGGCCGCGATTTATCACAATAGCGTGATTGACTACACCGCTACTTTTTTCGCAATATTGGGAGCATCTACCCCCAATATTGTGCTCGCACCTATCTTGATTATCATTTTCACGGTGGAGTTCGATTTGATACCCTCACCCGATCCGCTGGTGTGGCGCGAAAACACAGCGCTCTACAAATTCACGCCCGATCTGATAGGTGCGATGGTTTTACCCGTTATCGCCTTAGGAACAGGCATGA
>JBNLCD010000507.1:0-4410 GCA_050303635.1 Anaerolineae bacterium | reverse complement strand
TGACAGAACGCTTTGATCCGATCAACATTACTGATGCTCAAAATTAATTCACTTAAGCACAAATCGCCGAAGAATTTGGTTTGCGTGGAGTTCCAGAGTTGCATGGCCAGAATATGGGCGCGTTCCGCTTCATCAAATGATTGCCGCAAATCGGTCAAGCCTTCAGAGGGACGCCCCACACCACCGACAACAATCCCGCCAAAATGTTCGGCCAGATTATTACAAATTGTGGTGGCATATTGTTTCATGCGGCCCGTGTGTTGCGCTTGTTCGAGAGGTAAAAATAAGACTATACGGTCCATATATTGCCCCACCAACGCATTAATGCGGCGGGTTTGGGTATCATTGGTGACAAAGGAGGTGAATTACTCAATCGTAATCGGGCGACGCATGGATACTGCCCCACTCCGCCAGCGCAAAACCATCACCACATAAGTTTGCTCGTTCTTGAAACCAAGTTGTTCGGCTTGTGCGGTAATCAACATATCATTGGGCAATGAGGAATTGAGCCATTCAGCAATCCAATTATCCGTACGTTCGTCACTGAGCGCCGTGATGTAATATTTGGCCAATAACTGACTGCATAATTGCGCGGCCCGTTTCAAAATCAGAGGCGCGAGCTCGTCCAGCTTATTGGCACCCTTAATCACCGTCAGATAGCCTAGCGTTTCCGTTTCGGAAGCGATGATGAGTTGGACGACATCATCATTTTCCATCACATCAATGCCCCATTGTTGGGTAGGCAAGAGTTGCCGATTCGGGCGATCATTTTGCAATAAGGCGAGATGTTCATGCCAACGCACCAAGGGCAGAACGCTATTTTTCGGGAAAGCATGGGTGAGCCGCATGTAATGAATATCATGCAAAACAACCGGACGCTCAATCAGCGTAGCCAGCATTGAGACCAAAGATACCAAATTTTGGTAGGTATTCCCCGGTACAGATATCGCTTGCTGAAGTTCTTTTTCATATTGCTCGACGCGCGATTGTTGTTCAGTCAACAACCGCAAGGCAAGCCGCTCAACACTTTCCATAGATGCATTGTTAGGAAGACAGATCACTGTCATTCCCGTACGTAAAGCATCTTCAAGGGCCACCACGCCCACAATCCCCAATACACAAAATGCACGGACACGTAATTGAATTAGACGTGCCACAATTTGGGTGATGGTGCGATTAGGGTCCGGTTGTCCTTCATAAACTTGGGGCGAAATCAGCACAAGTTCACCGGATGAAACACGCTCGGCAATTTCGGCTTCACTGGTAATGACGCGCACCCAATCAAAGGTGGTATCCAGTGAGCCGCTCACCAGAAACGAATGTTTCGGGAGAACTTCTCTAAATAAAACTGAAACGCTCAAAGATGGCATCGATTGTTTCATTCAATAAATCCCTGAATTAATGGGAAGATAACTAGCTTCTCTCAAACAAACCTACACAAAAATAAACTCTTTTTATCGAATCTATTCACCTAGTTTAACATATAGGTGCAATTATCAGCATATTTATGCAGATACCCCGTCAAAAATTGAGACGGGGCATCTCGCTAATTCATAATTTATCTAGTGCTCACTAGATTATACTTGAAACTCACCATTTTTGTAGAAGAGTTCCCCATCCACAATAATTTCGCTATTATCGCGCATATCGCAGATGAAATCCCAGTGCACCGTGGATTCGTTCTTGCTTCCAGTTTCAGGATAACCTGCACCCACCGCCATATGGAATGTACCACCGATTTTTTCATCGTAGAGAATGCTCTTGGTAAATTGCTTGATTCCATAATTGGTACCAATCGCAAATTCACCGAGATAACGTGCGCCCTCGTCGCTATCGCGTTGAGCAATTAAGTATTCTTCATTCTTCTTGGCACTGGCTTTTACGCCTTTACCCTCTTTGAACTCAAGTTCAACCCCTTCGACTTCACGACCTCGGCGAATCGCTGGATAAGTGAAGCGTACCCAACCATTGACCGAATCTTCGACCGGACCGGTAAAGATTTCGCCACTGGGCATGTTCTTGGTGCCATCACTATTGATGAACGTACGATCTTCAATGGAGAGCGTTAAATCAGCATTGGGACCACGGACTTCAACGTGTTTCTTACCCTTAAGCCAGTCAATATATTTGGCTTGCATATCATGGATTTTTTGCCATTCAGCAACCGGGTCATCGCGATCAGCAAAGGTCGCCGCATACACAAAATCTTCAAAATCGCGTAGGCTCATATCGGCTTCTTGGGCAAAGGCGGCGCAAGGATAATTGGTCAGCGTCCAGCGATGTTCCCCAGTAGCACTACGATTCATACGGGTTTTCACGAGCTCACGACCCGCCAATTGCTGAATACGTTGCTTGCCGTTGTCAAAATTGGTGCTTGCGCGCGTATTTTCAGCGGCGTGAATATAAATGGAGACATCGGATTGTTCTGTCGCTAATTTGCGGGTGGGTGAAATCCAGTTGAGTTGGTTTTCATTGGCATGTTTGAGAAACAATTCTGAAAATCTATCTGTAAAAAGATGAACATCAACATTTCCGCCAGCTTGCACAAGTTTTTCATAAGTCGCTTCAACCAGTGGCAAGCTAACCACATGACCAGTGAGAATGACCCATTCACCGGGTTGAACTTTGACTGAGTAATTGACCAGTAAGTCTGCTAATTTTTCAACACGAGGATCCGTCATAAAAATTTATTCTCCTAACACAATAATAAATCTTGGTATGGAGGTTAGAAACATCGTTGCGAGCTATTATGCCATAATATAGTTGGCGCGGCAGGTGGCGGTATGGACGCTATTAATGCGTTTCTATTCACCTAGTTTGACATATCGGTGCAATTATTAGCATATTTATGCAGATACCCCGTCAATATATTGAGACAGGGTATCTCGCTCATTCATATCGTTCTAATACTCTTTAGATTAGACTTGAAACTCACCATTTTTGTAGAAGAGTTCCCCATCCACAATAATTTCGCTATTATCGCGCATATCGCAGATAAAATCCCAATGAACGGTGGATTCGTTCTTACTTCCCGTTTCAGGATAACCGGCGCCCACTGCCATATGGAATGAACCGCCAATTTTTTCATCATAGAGAATACTCTTGGTAAATTGCTTGATGCCATAATTGGTTCCAATCGCAAATTCACCGAGATAACGCGCCCCTTCATCGCTATCGAGTTGAGCAATTAAGTATTCTTCGTTCTTCTTGGCACTGGCTTTTACGACTTTACCATCTTTAAATTCAAGTTCAACGCCTTCGACCTCACGCCCGCCCCGAATAGCCGGATAAGTGAAGCGCACCCAGCCATTGGCCGAATCTTCGACCGGACCTGTGAAAATTTCACCACTCGGCATATTTCTTTTGCCGTCACTATTGATAAAGGTGCGGTCTTCGATGGAGAGGGTTAAGTCGGCGTTGGGGCCACGAACTTCAACGTGTTTCTTACCTTTAAGCCAGTCAATATATTTGGCTTGCATATCGTGGATTTTTTGCCATTCAGCAATCGGATCTTCACGGTCTGCAAATGTCGCGGAATAGACGAAATCTTCGAAATCACGCAAACTCATATCGGCTTCTTGGGCAAAGGCGGCGCATGGATAATTGGTCAGCGTCCAGCGATGTTCACCGGCGGCGCTCCGGGCCATACTGGCCTTCATTAACTCGCGACCAGCCAGTTGCATCACCCGTTGTTTATTATTATCGAAGTTGGTGCCCGCCCGTGTATTCTCGGTCGCTCGAATATGGATAGAAACATCAGCCTGTTCAGTAGCTAATTTACGCACGGGGGAAATCCATTTGAGCTGATCTTCATTAGCATGTTTCAAAAATAATTCACTGAATGTGTCAGTATAGAGCCGTAAATCAACATTTCCGCCCGCTTGCACAACACGTTCATAAGTTGCTTCAATAAGTGGTATAGCGGTTGTGTGGCCAGTCAGGAGCACCCATTCGCCGGGTTGAACTTCGACGGAGTAGTTGACCAGTAAGTCTGCTAATTTTTCAACACGAGGATCTGTCATAAAAAAATTATCTCCTAAAAATACCTGTTCCAGAAAATCGGTTCTACGACTTAAGAATCGATCTAAAGTATTATGCCATATTATTTTTGACACGGGATGCCTAAATTCTTGTACAATTCATGCTTTAATTCTTGCTTGTTTCCGTTACACTACCTTTTCTCAACATTTCACAAAAAATCAGGAAATCACATGGAAGTAAAACCTCTGTTCGATGCGAATTCAGTGCGGATTGTTGCTCTCAATGGTAGTTTACGAGAGGGAAGTTATACCGCCAAATTGTTAGAAACCGCGCTTATTTGAGCCACCGATGTTGGCGCAGAAACTGAACTTATCAATCTGCAAGATTATAACTTGCCGTTTTGTGATGGACGACCGAGCCGCGAGTATC
>JBNLCD010000506.1:0-4419 GCA_050303635.1 Anaerolineae bacterium | reverse complement strand
TTTCAAACCACGGGCGATGACGGTTATAGTCCATTTATAGGACGCTGTTTTTTAGCTATGGATTTTAATCCGTAGCGATTTTGCCACCCCGCAAAGCGGAAAAATACATAGATTTTTCCCTACCAGTGGCGTAGATAACTTGTCAACTTGGACACCTTGACTACACACTGATATTTTTTAGCGTGAGGGTAAATTGTTAAGTTGCACTTGCTCATGTATCGTCTAAACAGGTTAGACGGGTCGCCATTCCATATGGATGAGATGATGCGTTGCTTCAAATCCATAATCTTGCAAAACGGCGCGCATCTGACGGTCATCGCTGGGATGTTGGATAAAACACCCTTTGTTTCGATCAAAAAGAAAACGTAAAAGATAATTGAGTAACGGTTTTTCGAGTTGACCATGCATTTCTGGTGCGACCAGCACATCCGTGCGCGCATAGGTGCGGCCCATCGTCATTTCCACTTTGGCCGTGGCTTCGAGTTGTTCGGTCATCCGATTGCGAATAACCCAGTGGTGCGTTTGACTGGCGCTTAAAAATCCGCTCAATTTTTCCCACCAACTCGCCTTGAATTCTTTCAATCGTAAGGGCCGATGCCAGGCAATGCCCCCGCGTTCATTCGGGCGGAGACGTTCAGCCAGTTCATATTGAGCACGCCAATCACCGCGTCGCCGCATGGTAATGCGCGGCATATTCTCTAAAGCCTTGGGCGGTGAAGTATAGGGTCGCCGTCGCCAGCGTGTAAAAGTGCGTAATGCTTTAAAACCAAGTTGTTCATAAAGATGTTGTGCGCCAAAATTTTGGGCGTCGACTTGGAGAATCACTTTTTGAGCACCCCGCTTCTCCAAGTCGTTCAGCCCGCTTATCATCAGCCTCCGCGCAATCCCCTGACGGCGGTAGTCTGGATGGACAGCGACATTGGCAATCACCCATGTCACAGTGTCGTAAGGTGTGGGATAGAGCGAGACATTCCCGATAATATTGTCGGCGCTATCGACCCACACATAACCACTCCCAAATCCTTGTAATGCTTTGTCTAGGCCGCTGGCTAACCAGAGGAGAGGACCGGAGCGGCTCCACGTTCTAAGCTCGCGGAGCATTGCGCGTCCGTTGGCGTCCATTTCATTTCCGAAAGCTAGCTCTAGTAAATCAGCTATTTGGCCTAAATCTTTCCGTATGTTTATCTTGCGTAGCCCTACGGTCGGCTTTTGTTCTACATTAGTTGGTTGATTTGAGAGGGCGCTGGCAGACATTCTGCTTAGGACTTACCTTCCATTGTGCTAAGTAAATTTTCGGCTTCTTCTACCGTTATTTTACCCTCTTCTAGCATATTGAGTATCATCATTCGTTCTTCATCGGAAACTGACTCGGCTTGGGGCTCTTGTTGTTTCGCTTGAAAATGAATGTTCGGGTCGCCGCCGCGATTTTTACGCTTGGCCTGGTTACGCATACGTTCCGCTTGATGACGGGCCCGTTCAGTATGGCGGCGGGCTTTTTCAGCTTCGCGTTCGGCATGGCGCATTTCTTTTTGCACTATCCGTTCATTGAAATTCTTGCCCCATTCACCCCAACCTTCAGCGGCGCTTTTAACGGATTCGCTCACGGTGCGGCTAATGAAATCACCCAAGGGTTCATCATTAATCCGGATATCGCCAAAGTGCGGCGGTTCAGGCGGAATTGGCGGTTCAGGTGGTTCGGGAATATCCCCAAATTCAAAGGGCAGATCGAAGTCAAAGTCAAAATCGAAGCCAAAGAAGCGACGTTTCTTGCCACGTTTCTCCATAAAGCGGATTTCTGAGCAGTTATCAACCACGACTGTGGCGGAGCCATCCCCAAAGACAAATTCACGGCGATCACCGGTTTCATTAATCTTGGGTTCAATATCGCTATAATCGAAGCCAATATGTTCTGGTACGCTGATCGTGACATTCGCATCCGGCGTAATATTAATGTAGAGGCCTTGTTGCGTGTTGAAGTGATAATTGTTGCCTTCTTCAAAATCGATAACAACGAGCAAATCGCCTTGCACGTTATGGACGAGGCAATTCCCACCGACACCCCGAATGCTTAAATCGCCACCGACACGATGCAATTCAAGATTACGACCAAGATCACGACAGTCCATATCACCACCCACATTGTGAACGGTCAAATCACCGTTGACGTCGCGGATAACCAAATCGCCACCGGCGGATTGGACGGAGCTGTTGCGGACATGGCGAATAATCAAATCGCCGCTGACATTGCCGATTGAAACATCACTTTCAAAATCGGTGATTTTGGCATCGCCGCCCACATTTTGGCAATCTACATCAGCGCTTTCGGGTACGGACAACACACAATCACCCGCGCAACTGACACCAATCTGGCCGGTTTCTTCATTGTGGTCAATCCGGGGAATATCGCCATCGACGCGAAATGATACACTGCCGCTTTCACCACGGACCCGCAGATCACCCCCGATATTCAGGATATCAACTTGTTGGATTTTGGGATCACTCATCTTATTTGTCCTCCTCGAAATGGTTTGTCACAAGTTCGCTAAGCTGTGCTACTGGTTCATTAATATGAGTTTTGGCTTTGAGATATGTTCAGAATCGGACTATTTCTGATTGACTCTCTAGTCAAGGGGCTAAAGCCGCCTCAAAAGACCGACGCCAAAACAAGATTTTCCCAAACAAGGATCTTCAGGCCCTTGCTTAGCCAAACTCACATTAATTATGTTCAAATACAATTTTTTCAGTGCCATGTTCTTCATCGGGCACAATCGTTACGGTTGCGGAGCCATCCCCGAGTACTAATTTTTGATTAGTTATGTTGGGATTTGAGTCAAAGTCTTCAAACTCAACGGGGACATCCGCAGGCAAATTAAAGGTCGCGTGGGTGTCATCATCCACATGAATGGTGACGACTTCGCGTGCCGAAAAATGATATTTTTTATCCGCTTTAAATTCTAAATGTAGGTCTAAGTCACCCCCGACGCGCTCAACAACCGCATCGCCGCTGATTTGAGAGAGAAAAACATCGCCGCCCACGGCTTTAATCTGTAAGTTGACTTCGATGTTTTCGGCGTGAATATCGCCCCCAATGGAGTGAATTCCAAGACTGCCGGCAATGTCTTCGCAATGTACATCGCCCCCGATACTGCGAATTTTGGTATTGCCACTGATATTTTCACAATGAGCGTCGCCACCAATACTCCGCATATCCAATTGACCATGAATATCTTCGGCGTGGAAATCGCCGCCAATACTCCGCGCATCGACGACACTGTCGATATTGTGGAGGGTGCAATCACCACCCGACGTGCGCAACGTTAGGCTCTTCACATGATTGACGTCTAAATCGCCGCTGACATTGGAAATATCAATTTCGCCTAGATTGCGTAAATGAGCATCGCCGGCCACATTGCCAATTTCAAGTTGAAGATCTTCGGGGACAACTAATGAACAGTCATTGAGGGCATTCGACAGAGTAAGTGTGCCGTCTTCATAGCGGGCCCGACCCGTTGCACCACGTATACGATGGGTGCTCTCGTCAGCGTTACCTTGGACAGATAAATCACCAACTAAATTGCCAATATGTAATTTTTGCAGTTCTTGGATTGGTGTTGAGATACTCATCAGTTGATTTCCTTAATCTCCGAAAATATTATTCTCTGATTAATCGATTTGCCGTAATAAATCCACCGCTTTATCGGGTGAAAGATCGCCGGATGACAGTTGGTCAAGGACTTCACGGCGGTGGGCTTCACGTTCAGCATCTTCAGCTTCAAGTTCTTCAGGGTCATAACCCATCGCTTCCACAATTTCATTGAGACGATTGCGGACGGTGGGGTATGAAATATTGAGTTCTTTTTCCATACGATTGAATTTGCCTTCACAGCGAAGGAACAATTCAACGAAGGCGAGTTGTTCGGGTGATAATGACGCGAGGCCACTCACCATAAAATTGCCTTCAATCGTTAAATCACAGATTTCACACCGAATTTGGGTCACGGTGGTGGGTTCGTTACAAATTGGACAATGACTCATAATCGGATGATGCATATCGGGTGTCTCCTGAGAAATTTGAATTTTCAACTAAGAAAATTTAGGTCAACTTCAATTATCTTTAAATGAAGTTTAGCAATATTGAAATGAAATGTCAATTTCTGAATTAAAATTTCTAATATTGAATTAAGATTTCTTAAATCGAACTCAAGATTCTACGATTTTTGCGGCAAATTTAGTTTTTGCGGAGAAACTGTGGCAAAACTTGAGTGACTTATTTGGAAAACATGAGTTTTGGTTTAGTCTTGAGTCCAAGACAAGGGCTAATGTGGTTTGCTAAAATAATCGGGATATATAGTCACGGACGGGATGTATCCCGTCCGTACATGCATCTACTTGTAAACAGAATTGTGTAGGGACAGCATA
>JBNLCD010000505.1:0-4435 GCA_050303635.1 Anaerolineae bacterium | reverse complement strand
GGATGAGTCTTGCGCGTTTATAGAGTGGTTCGTGATATTCTTTGGGACGAAATTCAACGGGGATACGAAATGCTTTGGTTTTAGGCGGAACGACCTTCTGACAAATTTGGCATTGATACATTTTCCTTTCTCTTTTACGTCACGGAGGACAACAAGCTACGGCAAAGGTAGCCAATGAATAAAAAGGCAAACAGTAATCTAGCCTAAGCATACCTAATTTTAATGTCTGATACAACTCTCCGCATTAACGATCATGAAAACCTTTACCTTCAAGGATTTTCGGAATACATTTTTCGACACGGGAAGCGCGGGTCGCGGATTGTTTGGCACCCGAAAAATGAAGTAAATAACCCCGTTGGCGTCCGGGTGTTAATGCTTCGAAGGCTAGTTTCAGTGCAGGGTCTTCATCTAATCTAGTCTGAAATTCTGCGGGAACATCAAAATCTGAGGTGTCTTTAAACTCAACTTCAAGCCCTGCTTTTTCGATTTCAATGGCTTCTTCGACATAGGCTTTGATGACAGGTTCTAATTTGAGAATTTCGTCAACGCTGGTGAAGCGGAGTAAGCGTGTAGCTTGTGTGTTCTTGGTTTGCTGGTAGAGAATATCTTCAGTATCTTTTAACAAAACGCCTTTAAAAAAACTCAGTGCACAGTAATCTTTGAAGGCACTCATAAGGAGAATATTCTTGTTATCAATGGTATAGCAGGGAAAACTCCATTTGAGGTCTTCGATGAGTTCAGTATCCAATAGAATCCGGCGGAGTTGCACCAATTCTTCATCCCAATTATGAACTTTACAATCGGGCGTACCACCGAGTGGACAGCGCCCACAACCGACTGCTAAATAATTATCAATTTGAGGATTCTTTTCAAGCATAGGAATACTCCGTGCTTAAGTCTATCATTGTAGAAATCGCTTGCTAATCAAATTTCAGATACAGGCAATCTTGTTATAACGCAAATATTCGGTTGATTAGATTTTAAGAAAATCAGAAAACATCTTTTTCTTAACGTGAAGAGTATGCTTATTTTATTTAAGATTGCTCATCTCTTACTTAATTAAATCTTGGTGTTTCAAATCATCAAAAATTAACTGATCGACAGGGCCAACTAAATCTTTTTGACCATAAGTATACCAAGCTAAATCTTGTATTTCAGAACTAGGTGTTAACTCACCACTATAGTCTGCCGTAAAACATGTCATTCTTACCATGACACCCTGATTTTTCCTATGCGCCTGCGCTTCGAAAATTCCATATGGGCGAATAGTGTCTTCTATTAAGTCAACATTCAATTCTTCTTTTACTTCCCGAATCAGTGCCTGGTGATCAGTTTCGTCTGTATCACGTTTGCCGCCTGGAATATAATAGGTATCATTCCCTTTGCTTAAAGTCATAAGTACGCGTTGATCCACGATATGAATATATGCTAATTTGTCAATAAAATCATTCATTGGTTTATTATCCTGAATTTTTGTTATAGCTATCCGTTTAATGTATATATGAAGCTGATTTGATTCACAACTCTCACTATACAACCAACAAATAAATAGGTTATCATATTGGACAAAGACTGACACCATTATCCCCGTTTATTCGGGGATTTGTTTGTCTTTAGCCTAACTCTAAAATCATCAATAAGTCCTGAGGAGATTACCGGACAATGTCGAACCACTATCATGATGATGATTTCGATTTTGAAGAACAAGAAGAACCTGTGAAACCTGCCAGCCTTGCTGAGACTATTGCCGCTTTGCAATTGGTTGACGAAGAAATTGACGGCTTTTTGCCGAGCGATGTCGTCTATCGCTTAGCAAACATCGAAGAAGATCTTGACGAATTCTTAGTCGCTTGGAACCAATTACCCGCTAGCCGCCGTGGCTGGGTCATGCGTATTTTGGGTGAACTAAGCGAAACTGACTACATGATTTCCTTCAATACCATTGGCTATCTTGGTCTGGAAGATGCTTCCCCCGAAGTTCGCGCCAGTTCGGTAGCCGTTTTGTGGTATGACGATAGCGTAGAATTTTTTGAATTGCTCATGCGTATGGCCAAGGAAGAAAATCCTATTGTGCGTACCGCGGCTGTCCAAGGCTTGAGCCGTTTCATCCAAGCGGGCGAATTGCTCGAATTTGATGAAGCATTGGCCAAACAAGCGCAAGATTTAGCCGCCAAGTACTACAATGATGTGAATCAAGATATTGATGTGCGTCGGCGTGCTCTTGAAGCCTTATCCCATTGCTCACGTCCTGATGTTTCTGAAATGATTCGTGAAGCTTACTATGATGCTGACGAACAAATGAAGATCAGTGCTATTTTCGCGATGGGTTCTAGCTTTGATGAACAATGGGCACCTGTCATTCTTGCCGAATTACAAAGTGAAAATCCTGAATTACGCTTTGAAGCTATTGGTGCGGCTGGGAATCTGCAATTGGAGAAAGCCATTCCATACCTCTTTGAAGCGGGTCTTTCGGAAGATGCTGAACACCAATTCGCCGCGATCTTCGCTTTAGGGGAAATTGCCAGCGAAGGTGCTCAAGAAGCGCTGGGTGAACTCGCTGAAGAATTGGGCGATGATGAAGAAGATTTGCAAGAAGCGATTGAAGATGCGTTGCAAGAAGCTTATATGCTCGGTAGTTTGATGCCCTTCCTCGATACGTTGGACGAAATTGCCGACGACATGGAAGATTATGATGATCCGGGCAATGAATATCTGAACTAAGCATCGTAAGCCATGCAAAAATGGCTACGGTATAGCGTAGCTCTACTAATAAAAAAGGCGAACTTATCACAGGTTCGCCTTTTTGCTTGTTCTTAAATTTAGAAATTAACGATTGCGGCCATATTCTTCATGACTAGAAACCCAGTCGGAGGATGAAATCGCTGAAGCCAGTGAGAGTTCACCGGCGAGTACAACGCCTGCCACAATCTCCGCGAATTTATGGACTTTACCTTTGCCAAAACAGCCGAGCAAATCGAGACATTCTTTTTGGGTCGCCAGTCCTGTCCCCCCGCCATAGGTTGCCACAATCAGTGACGGAATAGTAATGGAAACATAAAAATCGCCTTCTGGCGTAAGCTCTGAATAAACCAAGCCTGCTGATGATTCCGAAACATTGGCCACATCTTGCCCCGTTGCAATGAACAAGGCCGTGATTGCGTTCGGAGAGTGGGCCCCGTTGTTATTTGCGCCGGACAGGAAAGCGCCCATCGTTGAAATCTTGGAATGATAATAGAGGCTTTCCGGCTCAACGCGCATGACTTGATTCAAAACATCGCGCTTTACCACAGCTTCAGCAGTCACCCGTTTGCCACGGGTACGCATGATATTAACTTGCGAGGCTTTCTTGTCCGTTGCGAAGTTTGACTCCAGATAAAAATGCTTCATGCCGCCATCATAATTATCGAGAATCCAACTACAGGCCGCAAATGTTGCGCGCCCGACCATATTTTGACCAGCCGCATCGCCTGTGCTGTAGTTAAAACGCAAGTAAGCAAATTTATTGGTCAGATAGGGGTCAATATATTGAAGTTTAGCCACACTAGAGGTTGATTCTGCTTCTTCGCGGATTTTGTCGATATTGTCATTCACCCATGTCACAAAATCACGACTTTGGCGGGCATCTTCAAAAACAAAGACAGGCGCGCGTTGCATGGCGTCACCGACCACACTACATTTCACCCCACCTGATAAATTCAAAACCTTGATCCCACGGTTATAAGAAGCAACCAGGGTGCCTTCCGTGGTCGCCATCGGAATAAGAAATTCGCCTTGGGCATGTTCACCATTAATCAACAGCGGACCAGCAACACCGATGGGGATTTGTGCCACGCCCGTAAAGTGCTCGATATTTCCCTGCAAAATATGGGGGTCGAAGGAATAGTGGCCTATATGCTTTAGTTTTTTGCCAGTGAAATCTTCAACAAAATGTTGACGTTCTCTAATAATCGTTTCGCTATAGTCATCCGACGTATTGCGCGGCACTCGCACAAACTCTTCTGGCTCATCGACCAGACCATCTTCAACCGCAAATTTGAGCTTCCCAAATTGAACAGTTTCGATGTTGAATCGAATTTCATGTTTACCTGTTTCAAGTTCACCGACTGCGGCCAGTAGCACCACAACTTGGGCGAGATCAAAGCTCAGGGGGTTATCGGGGGTGACATCGGTCGCCTTGCGTTGCGTGCCGTCATCGAGTTGCAGGGTAATTTTATCAAGGGCTTCGGTGCCTGCAATCTTGATACTTTTAATCTCTTTAATGGTGGCATCACTCAAACGATTCTTAATGGAAAACTTAACGCCACCATCAATATGTTCGAGACTGCCAAAGGTATATAATTGTTTTAAAATTAACGATGGAATAGTTACTATGGACATAAAAACTATCCTTTAATAGACTTAAAATGGAAACTTTGACTGTAAATAAATTCGCATC
>JBNLCD010000504.1:0-4437 GCA_050303635.1 Anaerolineae bacterium | reverse complement strand
TCACTAAGCCATTCATGGCGCGTGAAAGCGACACCGGGCACGACCGGAATATCATTATGCTTGAGCAGAGCTTTGGTCGTAATCTTATTATTGGAAATTGCTGAGGCTAAAACGCCTGTCCCGACATAAGGCAAATCGACGATTTCAAACAAGCCTTGGAGGGTACCATCTTCACCGTGGGAACCATGCACAACGGGGAATATCACATCGAGCGGCAACAGTTTCGATTTGCGGAAAAAGCCTTTAGTTACTGGCGGCGTAATCAAGCCTTTGAACCCTGTGCTCGATGATAGGTGTGTTTCTTCAACACCTTGGACGGTCAATATGTCTTCGGCTTGAAAAGTTTTGATATCGCGCAGAGGTTCACCTGTAAGCCACCGTCCATCCCGCGTGATGTAAATCGGGACAACGGTATATTTGGCCGGATCGATGGTGCGCATAACTTGTTGTGCCGTCACAATGGAGACATCATGCTCGACGGAACGACTGCCAAAAATTACCCCAACTGTTTTTTTCGTGGTCATCGTTGTTTACTCTCTTTTTATATTGCCCTCACCCCCAACCCCTCTCCCGCGGGCAGTCGCCAAGCGACTTGCAGGCGAGGGGAGGCTGATTAATCACAAATCATTTGGATAGACTTGATTTTGTTCCAGATTAAACCGGGTATTCGTCATATGTCTATCTACAAATTCCCCTTCTCCCGCTCTTTTTTGGGGGAGAGGGGGACAGGGGGTGAGGGATGTTTTTACAAATAATTATCGGACAAATCGTTCAAGAACAAGACGGCATCACCGGGTCGCACAATGCTCTGATACCATTGGATGGCTTCGGCGATGGTGTCGAAGACATGCAAGTTCTCGGCGGGGAACACCGTCGATTGCACGCCGCGTTGAATGGGCTCAGTTTGTTTTTTGCCCACCAGGACAATATCAGTGCAGGCGTCAGCCGCCAAACGACCTAATTTCTCATTTTCGGCATCTTGTTGGTCTGCGAGTTCGACCATACCGGGCGTAATCAAAATGCGGCGGTTTTCATAAAGGGACAATACCTGTAAGGCATTGGCCGCCCCGATAGGATTGGTGTTATACGCATCATCGAGGACGACGACACCTCCCGGTAAAACCGTTTGATTGAGGCGATGTGCTTCGGGTTGGAGGGTCGCGACGCGCATCGCAATTTCATTCAGACTCATACCTTCTTCGCGCGCAATGGCCGTGGCCAACAAAATATTGGTCACATTATGCAAGCCAATGAGACGAGTGTTGAAGGTTGCCCGGCTGTCGGTGGTGCGGTCAATAACATCAAAGCGCAAACCATCGACGGTATGTTTGATATTTTCAGCGATAAAGCGCGCGTCAGAATGACCTTCCACGGACACCGAATAGCGCGTATCAGGGTGAAGACCTTCTGAAACTTTGCGGAAAACGCGTTCATCATCTGCATTGAAAATAGCCATCCCATTTTTCGGCAGGGCTTCAATGAGCTCATATTTAGCGAGTTCGATATTTTCGATGGAGCCGAAGCGTTCGAGGTGTTGCGGACCGATGGCAATTAACACGCCGATTTCAGGCTGAACCAGTTCGCAAATTTCTTCAATTTCACCGCGCACATAAGCGCCCATTTCGGTCACAAAATATTCATAACCAAATTCAGGGTCGAGATCGTTATTAACCACAATACAAATGCCCATCAGCGTGTTATAGCTCTTGGGGGTGGCCAGAACTTTATAACGTCCGCTCAAAATATGGGCAAGATAGACTTTGGTGCTGGTTTTGCCATAACTACCGGTGATACCGATAATTTTGGTATCCGTTTGGCGTAGACGGCGGCGCGCTTTTTCGAGGAAACCCCGGCGCAAAGTGCCTTCAACTGGAAACATGATGACATTGGCTAGGGGCAAACTCAGGGGCGCGAGGCCAAAACTGATTAAACCAACCACACTAATCAAAAAACTGCCCCATTTATCTTGACCGGAAAAGAGCAGGCCCGCTCCTAAGTTGAGAATAAGCGCTAAGGCAAAAGCTGTGCCCACCAAGCGGGTGGCTCGTTGGGTAGCGACAAAGCGTTTTTTGACTTCTTTAACAGGTTCCGGCCACGCCATAAATAGACCAATCAAGGTCCACCACATTAAATGAAGTACAACACTTTCCACACCAACGAGAATCAGCCCAAGCGCCATGCCTAAACCGACTCCGCTCCCCATTAACCACCGTTGGGGAAGATAACGATTGCGGTCGGCGCTTAGCCAGAGTTGAAAGCGGCTAAATTGATAACCTTCGAGTTGAAAGAAGCGGGCTAAAATTCTGATACGCCAGATAACAAAAGCGCTCCAGAGTACCGCTAATAGGATCAATATCATATAAACCTCGTCATGTACAATATCGCGCATTATACCTCATGGGAATAGAGAGACTAGGCCAATTTATTTCAGGCAAATTGCCAAAACTACTAAATTTTTACGCCCAGATAACATCTGCATAACATTTTTCGGCTAGGGTAACGGATATGAGACTCTTACGGATTTTTCAACAACGGTCATGGCCACTGCGTTTAAGCTGTTTACTCATCTTGAGTGGATTTGGGTTAATTGTGGTCAGCGCGGGGTCAGTCGCCACGTCGGTTCATCTGGAAAATGATGACGAATTTTGTGCTTCGTGTCACACGAACCCCGAAGTAAGTTTTGTCAATCGGTCCCAAGCCGAAGATCCGGTGGATTTAGCGTCGGCTCACGCCCTGTTTGACCCCGCCGTACGCTGTATTGATTGCCATAGTGGCCAAGGCACCCAAGGTCGCATCGAAGCATTACAACAAGGTGCTCAAGATTTATTCGCCTATCTCACCGATGATTATGCTCAACCCGCTGTGACGACAAATCCTCTGGGGGATGATCCGTGTTTCAAATGTCATGTTCACCCCAGTCGGGATAAGCCCGTAGATATTAACGACAATCCGCAAATCATCGCGTCTAATTCGCATTATCACCAGATTGAATATACTGAGGCGTGGCTCGACGCTAATGCTGATTTAGCAGGAACCTGCGGTTTGTGTCACCCCGCCCACAACAACACAACCCTCGCCGCGCTGGGTTTTCGCCACATGCCGAGTGTAAATGCAACCTGTGATGCCTGTCATCAGGATTTGTCCGGCATGACACCCTAATCTCGGCACATACTGTAGACACAAAAAGAGCGCCCCGTGTTAGAGGCGCTTTGTTACAGGCAAAAACTATTCCCTTTTTGAAAAAAGAGGGAATGCTAAAAAACTTTTATATGCAAAAGTTTTGGCCAAGCTTTTACCAAAGCTTGAAAAAGTGTTTTGGGAATACTAGAAGAACCAAAACAGGCCACAGCTCAACGACGTGAAAACAAAATAGGCAATGGCAATATTGGCTTGATCCATCACCACGAGGTTTTCATAAGCCCATTTTTGATAGGTGCGATACCACGGCACACATAGCGCTAGACCGCCGACGGCCAGAGCAAACCCAATAAAGCGTACACCTGTAACCGTATCAGCGATACTACCCTCAAAAAATGAGGTGGTGGTATAGGCTTGTTCACTACTGCTACCCTCTTCGTACACCACCGCAATAGCATTAGCACCAAGCGTCATTGCGGCGGTAATCAACAACATACCCACTACAGCTAGCCATGTATACTGATTGTGCTTAGCCCGCAAAATATATGGAATTGCAACGAGAGGCAAAACCATCACTAAGGCCAACGGTGGCAAGGTAGCACATACCAAGGTAATGAACGTCATAATTCAATGATCCCTTCTTCAAAAAGTGTAAGTTCAAAAAATGATTAGCAACTCAATGCGAACTATGATGCCACAAAGACTCGAATTAGCCAGTCAAAAAATTGGCAAAACCTGTTGACAAATCTTTATAAAAACTTCAGGCTGGATAAGTGGCGCACAATGACAATCTATATCATCATAGAATAAGGTAACTGAGGTAGCGGAGACGTCTATGTTTAATAATCTATTGAATAAAGGCAAATGTGCGATTGGCTTTCATAAGGGCGATTGGGCCTTTGTGGCGGATGATAGTTGCACGTTGCGTCAGGTGTGTGAGCGCTGTGGCAATGAAGCGGAAAAAGTCGAGCATCAGTGGGGGGAATGGGCTTATAGCCAAGCTAACGACTGCACCCTCACCCGCGAATGTGCGCGTTGCAAATCGCAAGAAACGACCGTTGAACATCAATGGGGCGAGACACACTATAAAAACGACACAGCCTGTGAACAGGTCCAGACGTGCACGCGTTGTCAAGCCGAACAACCTACCGGCACCGTTCATCAATGGGATACATGGGCCTATGTTGATGATGAAAAATGCATTCAATCGGCCACTTGCAGTCGGTGTGGTGAACCGAGTCCGCAAACCCGCCTCTATCATCAATGGGCGGCACCCGTTACCAGCGAATTTTATGAAAC
>JBNLCD010000503.1:0-4438 GCA_050303635.1 Anaerolineae bacterium | reverse complement strand
CAACGGTCGTTAGTGATACCGTATACAGTCGATACAACCCTGTTACCGCATATTCAGAATTTTAGAATAACGGAAACAAAAATCTATGCGGATAGTGGTCCAGCGGGTGATGAACAGATTGTGTATTGGAATGTTGAAAATCGTTTACCCAATACGAATCTTGTTTTAACACAGGTCATTTCGCCTGATGAAACCATAAATATTGATCTTCATTCAGCAGAATTGTGGATACCATCCATTGGCCAGAGCGTAGTAAATCTTAGTTTGCCAAGTCACAGCGATTCCATAACCTTGCACCTTCAACTCGTGAATGTGTTAAATGGTGAAGTC
Source organism: Anaerolineae bacterium (assembly GCA_050303635.1). Taxonomy (GTDB): domain Bacteria; phylum Chloroflexota; class Anaerolineae; order Aggregatilineales; family J027; genus JAKEEQ01. The sequence continues at coordinate 4,108 of JBNLCD010000503.1, read as the reverse complement.
TATGATGAGGCCTACTTAAGTTTTACCATCAATTAAACTTGAGTTTAGTGTACTACGCACTGAGACTCTGTTCGGAGTTACGGATGGGGTCTCTTTTTTGGGGATGGGCTTGAGTTTGATAAAAATCATGGTGTCACACAATTTACCTTCTACATCGCGACTATCCCAGTGGCGTGTGCCTTCAAAAATAAAGCCCGCTCGCTCAGCCACCGCCGCACTCCGTTGATTTCGCACATTGCAATGAATTTCAACGCGCTGAGCCTGACAGGTGGTAAAAGCGAAGTGAGTTAACCCCCGCACAGCTTCCGTAATAAAACCTTGGCGTTGCGAAGATGTCGTTACCCAATATCCTATGGCAAAACTCGGCACTTCCCAGCTAATGGGGAAAATACTTGCGGTGCCTACAAAAACGCCGTCTTCCTTTTTGAAAAGATAAAAGCGTAATTCTTCGCGTTTATGAAAACGGCCCATTGCTTCGCGTATATTTCTTTCAGTGCGTTGCAAGGTTTGGGGTTCATGTGCCCATTTGAACCACTTTTTAAGACTTTCCAATGATTCTTGAATAGCAGGATTGATAATCACGCTCAAATTGGCTTGCGGAGCACAGAGTAGCAAACGTTCAGTTTCCATCTGTTGAGGAATATCAAGCAAGAACGGGTCAATGGGTTGATGACGTGGCGGATTAGTAGACATTAGGATTTAACGACCTCAATAAATTCAGGTGGTACGAAATCCGCTAACCACACATTATCATTGCCTAAATAAAATGGATAGCCAGATTGATAAGCCTCTAAAGCCGCTACTTTTAATAATATAACGGCTTCACCTTTACGTTGCGCTACTTGATTGGCCATGTTTTGCTGAACCGCCATATGGACAAATTGGCGGCGCATCGGTTTTAGACCGTTTTCTTGAATGGCCGATACCGCTGATTGTGGCGCACCATGCCATAAATAAGCAGGTGGCTCACTCGGTGTTTTCTGGACACTATTTTTCGCCGAATGTCCATATAAAGCACGAATACGCCCGTCTTGCACTTCAAAACGCTGTTTACTGGCTTGGGCCATCATCTTTTGGACATCGGCAATATCAAGATTCTGCCACTTGCGGTTATGTGTTTGGAGCGCGCTGAGCATAACATTCACGTCAACCCAACCGTCATCATCCAGCTTGAGGCCAAAGAGTTCAGGGCGATGCCGTAAAGCCAGCGAAAGTGTTTTACTCAGTTGTCGATAATTAATAGCCATAAGCATTTTCGTATTAAATCATTGTCCACTTTAAACATCAATTCCCCGCGCAAAAAAGAAATAATCCTGGGGAAAGGTTGGTGCACCGAGTTGCGCTAATCCGGCTAAGATTTGGGCACGATGATCAGTACCATGATTAGCGACATGCAATAACACTTCCCAAACTTGCATATCCTCGATATCAGGATAGGGTTGGGTGAGTGTTGCATTATCTAATTGCTGAAGACAAGTTTGCATCTCGGCTTCAATAGCATCCCATGTTGTTCGAATTTTAGGGCGCTTAGGATAGTGTACCGGATTTTTGAAATGTGGCACATCAACATTCCGTAATCCCGCAAACCACCGTTCATCAACACTCATCAAATGCACAACTTGATTACGGACAGATCCTAAAGAATAATCTATTTTTTGGACAAATTGTTCGTCCGTCAATGTAATGATGCTTCGCTCCCATATTTTTCGGTTCGTGGCGATGTGATAAGCGTATAATTTGCGAAAATAATCGGCATTCATGACAAAATCTCCCTATATGTATAAGAACATATGTTTCATTATATTCTCTCATATAATAGAAATCAAAATACGCCTACCTATCTGGCAAGCGTATCCTGATTTCTATTATTTTTTGAGTATTTGACAAATTACCGCATGGGTTGCCGAATGACCGTTTTTAGCTTTTCTTGAGCAATCCGGCGCATATCGCTGATATAAATTTCATGATGCTTGCCATAAAGTTGATAGCCCTCAGTTCGGATATAGTCGTGCAATCCCGCAATGGTTGGACCTTCAGCTGAATAGGGACCAACATACATAATTTGGGCACTTAAACCTTCATGGTAGGGTTCAAAACGTAATTTCGGCAGGGCAATTGGACTCTTAGCGTTGGCAACTGCGTCTATGGCCTCGTGAACTTGTCCTTCCGTGATATGATCCGGTTGCCGAATCATCATCGTCCATAGCCACGCATCCTTGTTAAGAGTATCCGCTAAAAACATATCCATATCGTCAGCCCACCATAGTCCTTGAAGTGGCATCACGGTGAAATCTTGCTCAGTTTTGGTCATAAATTTGAGCTTATACGCTACGCTATATAAAGCCTCCACTGCATCATTAAAATCTTGACTAGTACCGGGATTTCCCGTGCCATCAATCATCAAATAGTTCATAGGCGGAACATCAACGGTTACATAAGATTTCGTCGAGGGTTGGTAAAGTTCTTTTTCGGCCTTTTTCAGATCGAGTTTAGTTGCCATTAGAAGTCATCCTTTCAAGTGTTTGAGCCCAATTTAGTCTTAGCTTACAGTCTCAAGTAACTTGAGAGTCAAGCATTCCAAACAAAAAAGTGTGACATCTCTGTCACACCTCATTTACTGGATTAATTTTAGGTTGAAAATTATAAGTCTAGATTTGAGGCGTAGGAATTCCCCGACTGATAAGGACGGCAATCACACCGCCAATAAAACCACCACTCAATAACCCAATAGTGGTTGGGCTCACAACACTGCCCAGTTCCACATCAATGGCCAAATTGGTGATAATTCCAATTAGCACAGCGCCGACGACAGCCCCGATAATAAAATAAGGAACCGGACCCCGAAAAATACGCGTGAAAACAATGGCCGCAATGATAACGCCAATCATGAAACCGAATACAGCACCAATATACAAGCCAATACGTGGGTCATTACCTTCAACTGCGCTGGCCCCAGCCAAAATCGCACTGCCTACAATGCCGCCTGAAATTGCGCGTCCCGTTGAGCCTGAAATGCGTCCCATTCAATACCAATCCTTTCACCCTAAGTAATGTAAGTCTATTTCGCCATTGTACCGAGAAAATCTTCTAAACACATATTTTAACTTATCGGCGCTAGAAGCACATAAATCGATTATTGCACCACGACGACCTGATTAGACTACAAAGAATTTCCTGACTAGGTTATAGTTAGCCCCTGAAATTCATCAATTGAATGGTAAGGATACTGACAAGTCTTATGCGCGACAAACTCTATACAATTCGCCTTTTCGGATTTCAACTCCGCACCATTTTGCTTTTGGTGGGAACAGGTCTGTTTGGCTTGGTCGGTCTTGGCCTCGATTTGATGAATGATGGTCTGGTTGATGAATTTCTGTGGAATGTTACCGGTGAAACAGAACCAGCAGGGCAAATCCGGGGTGGCTTCCAGTATGTTACGAATTGGACACGTGCTACGCCTGAACTCGATAAAACGGCTGAAATAGAGCATATTCCAGATAATCCCTTTGGCATCAATGCATTCCTTGAACTTGAAGCTGATCCGGCTAATCGTGAACGCTCAATGGCAATGATTCATGATGTCGGCTTTGGGTGGTTGCGCCAGCAAATGGCATGGGAAGATATTGAAATTCATGGCAAAGGCGATTTTGAAGATCGGCGTGTGGATCGAGATGGTGATGATATTCCCGATGCAATTTCGTCCTGGGAAAAATTTGATCATATTGTTGACCTTGCGGGAGAATATGATATTCAGATAATTGCCCGTGTGGGTGGTCCAACGCCATCTTGGGCTTTGGGTGAAGGCGTAACCGAACCACATACGCCACCCGCCGACACTCAAGATTTTGTCGATTTCGCGGTGGCTGTCGCGGAACGTTATCATGAACGCGGTGTCAAATATTACCAAATTTGGAACGAACCTAATTTATATCCAGAATGGGGGAACCAAAATATTGACCCTGCAGGCTATGCCGATTTGTTGTGTCGGACTCACGATGCGCTCAAAGCCATTGATCCAGACATTGTTATTCTCACAGGCGCGATTGGCCCCACAATTGATTTGAGCGGGATTAATGCCTACGATGTGTTGTTTTTACAACGCTTCTAT
>JBNLCD010000502.1:0-4444 GCA_050303635.1 Anaerolineae bacterium | reverse complement strand
ACATTCGCGGCTTGTTCGCCACCCATCACGCTAATCCGGCTATTCGGCCACATCCACAAGAAGCGCGGATTATAAGCGCGGCCACACATACCATAATTTCCTGCGCCAAAACTCCCGCCGATGATAACGGTCAATTTCGGCACTTGAGCATTGGCCACGGCATGCACCATTTTCGCGCCATCCTTGGCAATCCCACCCGCTTCGTAATCCTTGCCGACCATGAAGCCCGTGATATTTTGCAGGAAAAGTAATGGGATACGGCGTTGATTGCACAACTCAATAAAATGCGCACCCTTGAGTGCACTTTCACTGAAGAGCACACCGTTATTGGCAATAATACCGACGGGATAACCTTCAATGCGGGCAAAGCCGGTGATCAAAGTTGTACCATAGTTGGCTTTAAATTCACGGAAACGGCTCCCATCGACCAAACGCGCAATGATCTCACGCACATCATAAGTCTCACGGAATGTGCGTGGAAGCACCCCGTAAATTTCGGATGGGTCATAAAGCGGGTCTTCGGGTGGGGTCAAATCGAGATCGACTTTTTTACGGGTGTTGAGTGTGGCGACAATTTCGCGCACGATTTCCAAGGCGTGATCATCATCTTCCGCATAATGATCAGCAACACCGGAAACATGGGTGTGCACATAGGCCCCGCCCAATTCATCGGCGGTGACTTCTTCACCGGTTGCGGCTTTGACGAGGGGGGGGCCACCGAGGAAGATTGTCCCCGTACCGTTCACAATAATCGCTTCATCGCTCATGGCGGGAACATACGCCCCACCCGCTGTGCAACTGCCCATCACACAGGCAATTTGCGGAATACCTTGGGCGCTCATCACCGCTTGATTGTAGAAAATCCGCCCGAAATCATCATGGTCGGGGAAAACTTCATCTTGCATGGGCAAAAATGCGCCGCCGGAATCGACCAGATAAATGCAGGGTAGATTATTTTGTAAAGCAACTTGTTGGGCGCGGAGATGTTTTTTCACGGTTAGCGGATAATAACTGCCACCTTTCACCGTGGCATCGTTAGCGACAATTAGACATTCGCGGCCCGAAATGCGGCCAATACCTGTGATAATTCCGGCAGACGGCGCGCCGCCATCATACATTTCCCACGCGGCTAGAGCTGATAACTCCAGAAAAGCCGAGCCGGAATCGAGAAGTTTATCAATGCGATCACGCACAAATAATTTGCCTTGTTCGCGGTGACGTTGTTGATATTTGGGGCCGCCACCCTGATGAACTTCAGCCAGACGTTGGCGCAATTCGTCCGCCAGTGCCTGATTATGATCGGCGTTTTCTTTAAACCCCGCGCTGTTGGGGTCAATCGTTGATTCAAGGGGTTGCAACATTAGGGTTTCTCACTCACATGGGTTGGTCTAAATAGCGTTATTATAGCGAGGGAGTCGTTAGTTTCAAACCCTGCACACCAGAAACTCTATGCCAAATATATTCTGATATCTTTACTTGAAGATGGGCTTAAAGGCTTTGACCAAAAGGGTGAGCATCAACTTAACGATAATATTGGGATCATCTTCACCACGCACCCATACCGTTTTGATGAGCCACGCTTGTTGATCAGGCAGAGGTTTGGCGATGGCATGGATTTTGCGTCCATCGACAGTCTTTTTGAATTCGGTGTCGCCGTCATTTTCCTTTTCGGTGCTATCGGGCTTAAGAACCGTTTGTTGAATAGCTTTCTTGCTGATGCGACGGACGACGCGCCGTTCGATGGCATGGTTGGTATAGATGATTTTTTTCGCTGATTTCATTATTTTTCCCTGCGGCGGGTATCGCTTGCCGAATATATTGGGTAAAAGGGGCTTCATTATAGCGAGGGAATGATGTGTTGCAATCTCCGTAACAGAAATTGCAACACACAGATTTTTCATATACAGAAACGAGAATTTATATTCCCATCTCTGATTAGCGTGCAATGAATTGAGGTAACATGCCATTTTGGACCAATAATTGAGGCTCACCCGTGGCGACATCAATCAACCAAATATCCACACCCGTGGTTTCATAATCAAAGCGTTGATAGACCAGATGGGTGCCCGTTGAATTCCAGCCAAGCGAGCCATGACTATAGAGTGGGTTATAGAGCAAGTCGGTGGTTTTCCCCGTCTCCATGTCGATCAGCACCAATTGCCCGCCATTCGTGTAACGGTCATCAAGATAGCGCCGCACCACGGCTAACTGTGTGCCAGCGGGGTTAAATCGGGCAAAAATATCATCAACCGGATTGGCCCGTCCCCCACTCACCGGAATATTGATCTGGGTTTCAAAATTAACCAATTCAAGTTGAGCATAAAAAATGCCACCCGCCGCCCCTTGTTCTAATTGCGGATAGACAAAAGCGGTCCCATCGGGCGTAAATGCGCCGATGACATTTTGCGGGGTCGCGATATATGCCACGTTTTGACTGTCATATTCATAAATGAGGATGCCGACTGGATTATTGGAAACCAGCGCGACGCGCTTCCCGTCACTGCTCCAAACCGGTGTGTGGCCGATAATATCATTCTCAAAGAGGAGTGAGCTTTCTTGTGTGGCGATATCCACAACCCAGGCCCGTTCCCGATTGACATTATCAATATCTTCCGCCAATTCGCGGCGCGTATAGCCGACAAAACTGCCATCCGGATGCCATGACGGTTCCAGACAACTGGCATTGGCTTGAACGCAATTCGTGAGCTGGATGACATCTTGGGTCTCAATATCGAGGAGCCAAATATCAAAGGCATTGTCGTTGGCCGTTTGTCCCATGGCGAAGGCGATTTTGCTGGCATCGGGACTAATGCTGTAGACCACATCGACGCCCTGTTCAAAATCAGTCAGTTGCTCCACTCTTTGCGTGTTTGGATCGATCATATAGAGATTTTGAATGGCGGAATCCGCTGGCGCTAAATAGACAATCTTGTCAGTGATCTGGTCATTGTCTTCTTCCGTGGCTGGACGTGAATCGTCCAAAAGCTGGCTCGAAATCAACGCCAGAATCGCAAAGATCAGCACGCCCAATCCCAATTGCAGACGCAGATTTCCTCTAAGTGTTTCCAGTAATTTTTCCATGTATGGTTTTTTGCCTTTTATCCATCTACTTTAGATGATTAGCCCACATCTTGCTAAACAGACCCCTCCTCGGTCCTCCCCAAACATGGGGAGGATGTCCTTGTTCGCAAAATATGATGCCGTTAAAGATGACTCATTTCAGAAAGTCTAAACACCACTTCATGTCCCCGGCTCCTCCATGTTTGGGGGAGCTGTCCGCAGGACTGAGGGGGTAGATTCTGTGCTTTATTTCTCGTAGATAATGTGAAGGGCGGAGTCCGTGACTGGCTCCGCCCCTAAAATAGATCTCAATTAGTATACCAGTTGCTGGCAACTATGGTTCGAGTGTCACCGTAATATGCTCACCCTCAGTTTCGTTACCAGCCGCGTCATAAACCACGGCCCACATCTCGACCGAGGCGGAATCGGTGATTGTCCACTGATAGGCATATGGACTTTCCGTGAGCGTCTCAACTAACTCACCATCGACATAAAATTCGACTGTATCAATTTGGCGATTATCACGCGCTTCAGCCACAATATCGATAAATACGTCCCGATCACGACTGTAACTCTTGGTGGTCAACGGTTCGACCAAGCGCACACTCGGCGGTGTGTTATCTACAATGATTTCGCGACTCTTGTGCTCAACCACCGAATCGGAACCCGCATCCCCGCGCACCATCGTCAAACGCAAAATGTAGATATCATCGGGCACGCTGGTTGTATCCCAACTGCCCAGAATAATACCGTTACCGCCCGTTTCCTCATTGCCACCGATCTTTTGCCAAGTTTCGGGTACACTACCCCGCCCGACTTCAAGATAGTAGTAGCTCATGTTCGGATCCGTAACATTTCCGGTAATTTCAATGGTACCGTTCACATTTTGCAGGAAGGACGGTGAACTAATCACCACCGCATCGAAGGGGGAATCGGTGCCTGATTCATCATATTCAGTGGGTGGAATAGCAATGACGCCCGATTCGGCGACCCAAGCTTCCAATTCAGCCGGTGGTTGGAAGTAGGTGCGATCCGCCAGACATTCAGCCGGTGTATAGGTTGTAGCCAATTTATCATTGCAGGTATTGACGCTCAGCCGCACCCAATAGCTATCGGGTAAGGTGGGACGATAATCATATCCACGGATTTCATCGCGGAAGAAAATTTCGGTGTATTGTGGGCAATCGCTGGTGGGCAATAAACCGGAAATCTGGCACACATTTTGTTCGGTGACGGTATTCGGACGAGCCCATTCTTCAACATCCACTTGATCGCGCTGATGCACATATTCCATCACCGCATTCCAGATGGGCGCGGCTCCGACCGAGCCCGAAATTTCTTCCATGGGAGCATTATCATTATTGCCCACCCAAACACCCGTCGT
>JBNLCD010000501.1:0-4449 GCA_050303635.1 Anaerolineae bacterium | reverse complement strand
CAGTAACCAACCCAATTTGTATTTTGCCATCTTTAGGCCGACTCCGTAGCTCGTGCGTGTACGTTACAAAAAGTTTTTGACAAAGTTGACACAGCCGGACACTTCTGCCTCACTGAGTCCGTGCAAAATAAGCGGACCCGTAAAGTTCATTGCTTTCAATTTGTGGATATAGTGTGCATAATCAAGCATACCGTGTCCAGCCGCAACAAAATTCCCCTCCGCGTCACGATCTTTAGCGTGCGCAATCACAATATCATTTGCGAGTAAGTCACATGCCTCATCTAGTAAATTATTTGCTTCAGTGGGTGTTGCCTTTTCAAATAAATTCGCGGGATCAAGCACAATTTTTAGACGTGGTGTTGCAAAGTGGTCGAGCAGTTGACGCGCTTTTTGGGCTGAATCGATGACATTTGCTTTTTCAGGTTCAATCCCAAAATTCACGTCAAATTTTTCTGCAATTTTGAGCGCTTGCTCCATGCTTTTTAGCAAATCCGACCATGCCTCAGGCGTGGTATTGTCAGGATGGTGTCGCCATTTGTCTTCAGCATCGCGTGTACCCGTACATAGGGTGATTAAATCAGTGCCAATTTGCGGTGCAACTTCAGCCAAGACCGCTAATTGATTTAGCCCAGTTTGCACAACTTGTTGATCAGGATGAATCATATTGAATGTACCTGATAGGGCAACCATTTCAATATCAAATTGAGCTGACGTGGTCTGAATATCAGCAACAACTTCTGGTGAAATAGCATCGGGCATAGATGGCAAGCCCACACAAGCCATATTAAATTGATTCGCTTGCATGCCATCCGCTTGCATTTGCTTATAAATCTCGGTTAAGGTGTTGCGACTATACGTTTTAGCAAATATTCCGAGTTGCATTAGATTGATCCCGTCACATCGGCGAGATTAACCCGCTCACCGGTTTTAACGGATTCGGCAATGGCTAACATGGCTCGTACCGAAGCAACCCCATCTTCAATCGTTGCCCCCTGAATTGGTTTATCATTTAAGATGCTATCCGCAAAAGATTCAACTTGGAGACGATAACTATGACCATCCGCGCCAATCGGTTGATGATATTGATTATCTTTTACTGAAAAGCATTGGACATCACTTGATTTGAGAAGCCAAGGATTATAGGTCTTACCGAGCACACTGCCATACTCACCATAAATTTGGAACCCTTCGTGCCAATCCATACGTACCGCCACGGTTAAATCAAGGTGGCCATTCGCACCATTGGCAAATTCGACATCCACAAACCAATTATAAGCTCCAAATTTCTCAACTAAGCGGGCCTGACAACTCACCATTTCCCCAGCCAAAAAACGCGCTGTATCAACTAAATGACTGCCATGGGCCAACATATAATATTGGGCTTTATCAGCTTTGGGATCACCTTCAGGTTTTTGCGCGGAGTCACTTTTACGAATGATGGGTTGAACATTGTCGGTAACGGTATAGCGATAGGTTGAATCGCAATACCAAGCTTTGAGCGCTAAGAGTTCACCGATTTCTTCTTGGATAAATTTTTGGGCAAAGGCAATGCCTTCATCGAAGCGTTTCATGTGCCCGACTTGAAGCTTTACCCCGGTTGCATTGACCAGTTCTTCTAGCTCGACTACCTCAGTTAGGGATGTGCCGAGGGGTTTTTCAACTAAGACCGGTTTTCCAGCCAGAATTGTCTGTGTCGTCAATGGAACATGATAAGCATCGGAAACCGCTATAATAACGGCATCGACATTTTCATCTTCCAGCATATCGCTATAGAATTTATACAGCTTTTCCGGTTGATGTAATACCGCCGCGTGTTCGAGCAAATCATCTGCCAAATCGCAGATCGCATAAAGTTCGACATTTTTAGCACGTCGACAAGCTTCAAAATGACCCGCTTGGGCAATGGGACCCGCGCCAACTATCCCGACTTTTAATTTATCTGACATGTTCTAACTGTACCTCCTACGTTTTAATTTACAACCAATAAACACTTCTAAAATAATCTGTGCTGAGTATCTTCTTGGCGGAGTTCCCAAACAGCTCGAGCACCGTAAATAAAAGCCTCTTCACCAAGCTCGGTCCAAACAATCTCAGCTTCTTGAGAAGAAACAGGACTCAGCAAATGTTGACGAATCATCTGTTTAAACTCATCCCGTGGAAAGTCCAGCATATGCGGCACACCCCCACCCAACACAACTTGCGCGGGGTCAAAGAGTTGCATAGCAATGGCGACTGCGCGGGCGTTATCTTCAACAAAATCGTGTAGTCGATTGTGTAACTCAGGCTGGGTAAACCTCTCCACAAAAATATTTTCGATAGAGATGTTGGCGCTATTTGCAATTTGTGCCAACACGCGTCCGCTAGCATAGGCTTCGAGACAATCAAATTTTCCACAGACACATAGTTCGCCATCCGTGCGAATAGGAATATGTCCTAATTCGAGCGCTGTCCCTGTCTGACCGCGCACAACATAACCATTTTTCAGGAAACTTGCGCCAATTCCCGTACCAATAAACACACCGAGTGATGAAGCCGCATGTTGGGCAATTCCTGTGCGCCATTCCCCCAATAACAATAAGTTAGAGTCGCGTTCTAACCAGATAGGGCAATTGAAGTGTTGGACGAGAACGGGGACAAAATCTTCATGGGCAATAACTTGTACATTGGCAACAAAAACCGGATAACTTAAATCACTCGCCAAGACACCGGGAATACCAATGACAATGCCGCCTAAGTTTACTTGATGCGTTTCTAAATATGATTCAATGGCCTCAATAAAAATGGTGTGATAGTTCGTAGCCGTTATTTGTTTGGTGGAAAAGCTTTGAATGGGTAGACAATTGTCGTTTTGGGGGTGAATGCCTGCAATGCGTATGTGGGTTCCGCCAATATCAATGGCGAGTAATATTTTAGAGATCGGTGGATTCATCTTTAACCTGCGGCTAAATTAAGTATTTTTCACGTGAACTCAATTATAATTTGCCTATCGTGTTTTTCCCACTGACAATGCGCATGAATATTCATGCAAAAATATTGAAAATCTCATTTATTCGCTACAATAAAGAACGGAGTTAGCCATAAGAGGGAGTTGTTTAGCAATGCAAATAATTGCTAATCGTTATGAGTTATTAGAAAAAATTGGCGAAGGTGGGATGGGAACGGTCTATCGCTGTGCAGATCGTCTCACGCAGAATATTGTTGCGTTAAAAAGTGTTGTTGATCCTGAACTTCAGGTAGCGATGCTAAACGATGAAAACGAAGCCAAGATTGCACTCGCCCGCGAGTTTAAAACTTTAGCTTCATTGCGGCATCCGAATATTATCAGCGTGCTGGATTATGGCTTTGATGAAAAGGGCGCCCCTTTCTTCACCATGAATCTGCTAGAACAACCGCGTACAATTTTACAAGCCGGCAAACAAGCAACCGTCACAACCAAAATAGGTTTTTTGATCGAAGTTCTGCAAGCCTTGACCTATTTACATCGTCACGGAATCCTCCATCGTGATCTTAAACCCGCGAATATCCTCGTGAGTAATGATCAGGCTAAACTCCTTGATTTTGGACTCGCCTCCCAACGGGGCATCTACGAAAATATTGCCGGAACCGTCAGTTATCTGGCTCCTGAAATTTTCCGTGGTCAAGAAGTAACTCCCCGCGCGGATTTATATGCAGTGGGTCTTATCGCTTATGAGCTATTTGTGGGTTATCATCCTTTCGCGAGCCCCAATATCTTACATGTCATTCAACAAGTTCTGAATGAAAATCCCGATTTAGAGCCCCTAATCGACTCCGAATACGTCCATCAGGTACCGCTGGATGACGATTTGCCGAACAATACTTGGATTGCCCAAACAGCCACACTAGTTATCAGTCATGATATTCAACAAGAAATTAATGCGAATCCGCATCAAACACAGAGCCTGCCCGTTTTACGTTCAGATATAAATTCACTTGCGGCCATTATTGGTAAGCTTCTTGATAAAAATCCTGACAATCGTTATCAAACTGCGCAAGCCGTTATTGAAGACCTTTGCTCAGTCATGGATTATCCCATACCTCCCGAAACACAATCTATTCGGGAAAGTTTTATCCAAGCCGCGAAGTTTGTTGGACGTGAAGCAGAACTGGATCAACTATTAGCAAGTCTGAAATCGGCTAAAAGCGGTGACGGTCATGCGTGGTTAGTTGGCGGGGAAAGTGGCGTTGGCAAGTCACGCCTACTGGATGAATTGCGGACATCGGCTTTAATTGAAGGTGCGCTCGTCATGCGTGGCCAAGGGGTGAGTTCAGGGAGCAAGCCCTATCAAATCTGGGAAAATGTCTTGCGGATGTTGCTTTTGCAAGCTGATTTACCAGCCAGCGTGATTCAAACTATTCAACAGATTATACCCGATACGGTAGATAATCTGGCGGATGCGGCATCCGAGACCCATACAGATTTGGCCCAAG
>JBNLCD010000500.1:0-4450 GCA_050303635.1 Anaerolineae bacterium | reverse complement strand
GCTTTGAGTATGTTCTAGCAGTTTAAGGCCAGTGTAATCCCCGCCCTCAAAATAATAATCCAACAAATACAAATCATGACTTGCTTGTTCAAGCGCCGCTTGACCATCCACAAAGGTTGTCACCCAATCCAGTGCATATTTTCCATGATTGATGTCCTCAATCATGGTTCGCAGAATAACATAATCATCTTCATCATCATCGATCAGCAGAATACGTATGGGTTGCGTGCTCATATTATTTCCTCGGCAATTCTACAATTTCAAACCAGTACTTGCCTAAAGTCGTTAAGACATCGGCTAAGTGCTGGAAAGTTACCGGTTTTGTAATAAATGAATTGGCTCCCATTTGATAGCTCTGCAAAATATCTTTGTCTGCTTTTGATGTGGTTAAAATAATGACGGGAATGGTACACAACTCAGCATCTTCCTTGATAACTTTTAATGCCTCCCGCCCATCGAGTTTTGGCATATTAAGATCAAGTAGAATCAGACCCGGCATTGGATACTGTTCTTCATCCTGATATTTTCCCCGCCGATACAAATAATCTAATAATTCTTCGCCATCTTGGACAAACACCAATTGGTTAGATAAACGACTTTCAAGGAGTGCATCGTTAGTTAATAAACGATCATCTTCATCATCGTCTGCCATGAGAATAGTTATCGACTTTGTCATGATGCTAATCTCCTGTATCTTTCACTGGCAGGAGCACAATAAACCTCGCTCCTACGCCCGGTTTGCTTTCTGCAGTGATATGCCCCTGATGTTGGATGACAATGCGTTGACAAATGGCCAGCCCAATCCCTGTACCGGGATAAGCCGAACGATTATGCAAGCGTTGAAAAATACCAAAAATCTTGTCGAGGTATTTTTCGTCAAAGCCAATCCCATTATCAATAATTTCTATTTTGATGGTCTGTGTATCAACCATCGTGGACTTGATGTGAATATGTGGTGGTACATCTGCCTTACTATATTTTAAAGCATTATGAATCAAATTTCTGAACAATTGCTTCATATGAAGCGCTTCTGCATGAATAATCGGCAGAACATCAAGCGTAATTTGCGCCTTTTTTTCTTCAATAAGATAATCAAGCTCATCTAACACATCGTCCACACACGTGCTCAAACTAATTTCCGTATGTGGTTGCTGATGGGTCCCCAGCCGCGAGTAGGTCAAAAGATCATTAATAAGGGTTTGCATGCGGGTTGATGCGCTAATCATCCGTGCTAAATAATCTTGATTCCGTTCATCAAGCTGGTCACCGGCTTTGTCCAAAATACGCTCGCCAAAGGCATTAATTTTGCGGAGCGGCTCCTGTAAATCATGCGAGGTAATATAAGCAAAATTTTCGAGTTCTTTGTTGCTTCGCTCAAGTTGCGTGCGCGTAAATTCACTTTCCGTGAGCGCTGACTTAAGTTGCTGAATAGTATGTAATCCCAAAATTGCCAGAATAATTAAAACCCCCGTTGGGACAATATACTGCATAACCCATGCTAATCCGCCCAACTCAACATAAGGTACATGCCAAATTTGTCGTATTAACCCGACAACAAAGAGAATGATGATGTTGATAGCAATCCAAAAAATGGCATTTTTTTCGGTTTCAAGATATAAAACGGCAATGACGATAATACTTGAACCCAAAGCCCCTATCAGGACAAGTTCCGGGGGATGGAATAAGTAAACAAGAAAAACTAAAACAGAAGCGGAACTGATGAAAATTCCAATCGCGGAGCTGTATTGATCATGTGAGTTTTTGTGATAACTGATAATACTGACACTCGTCATCCCCGCAAAGCCGACCGACATGACGAGGCTCGGTGTTTCAGTGGTACGCAGAAACGAGACAAAATAGGCCCCGGTCATAATTGAACATACCCCAATCACCCACTTCAGAATACTAGCAAAAGTGCGCATCTGATATTTATGTAAAAGACTAATCGGGTCGTCCGACATCATTGGGTCACCAAGACTTTTTAATATAGTTTTATATTAGTCATTTTTAGATAACGCACAAATTTTGTAACAAACCAATGACTAAGAATTAACGTCGAGTAGAATTCGCCTATTTTTGCCCGGTTCATGAGCTAACGAATGTCTATTTCCCTTATCAAGAATAAATATTTCTGTCCATCCGCAGGCAAACTCATAATTTTAGGGTATTATTGATGCAATATTAGGTTGTCACAACGCATCAGGATGATTATGCAGACTGACTTATCGCATATTGCAGAGAATATCAAAGCCGTTCAACAAAATATTGCCGAAGCGTGCCAACGGGCTAATCGTTCAACCGAAGAAGTCAAATTGGTGGCGGTTTCCAAGACAAGGCCTGTTGCCGAACTTCGCGCGGCGGTTACAGCCGGAATTACAGATTTAGGCGAAAATCGCGTTGAAGAAGCACTCAGTAAACAAACTGAACTCGCTGATTTGATGGTAAACTGGCATATGATTGGCCATGTCCAAAGTCGCAAAGCTAAAGATGTGATCAATAAATTTGCTTATATTCATTCGCTAGATAGTCTTAAATTAGCCCATCGTTATGACAATTTTTGGGATACAAGTGGCGTTTTCACACGAATCCTGCTAGAAATAAATGTATCCGGCGAAAATAGCAAAGAGGGCTTAAGTGCCAACAATTGGCAAACATCGGCCACGCAACGTGCCACGCTCTGGGAATTTATCGAGACCTTGCAAACGTTGCCAAACATACACATTGACGGCCTGATGACGATGGCCCCTTATGTGACTGATGAAAAAGCATTACGTCCGGTTTTTGTCAAATTGCGGGAACTACGAAATGCCTTGGCTGAGCGTTTTCCAGATTATGCGTGGACAGAGCTGAGTATGGGCATGACAAATGATTATCCCCTTGCTATTGAAGAAGGTGCTACAATAGTAAGAATAGGACGCGCAATTTTTGGCGAACGGAATTAAATTTGTAGCAGAGGAGCATCTGTTTCAATGATTATCCAAATAATCATTGCCCTACTCGGTTTATATGAATTAATGATTTTAGGACGAGTATTAATGGGTTGGGCTCGTATGAGTCCCTATGATAACGAAGTGGCGCGCTTTTTATTTGATGCCACCGAACCTGTTTTACGTCCAATCCGTGAATTTTTGCCACAAGCGGGCATGTTCGATTTCAGCCCAATCGTTGTATTTTTGATTATTAGTATGATTATTCAAATGCTATCCAGCTTCTAATTTTAGAAAGAGAGTCGTTATGTCACGGAATATTGAATTTAACATCACCGATGCTTCATCGGGTGCCGCTTTTGCGGTTAAAGTCCTGACACGTGGTGAAAAAGCTGAATTTGTAGGTGTCGAAGAAGGTACCCTGCGTATTCGCTTAACTGCCCAGTCAGCCGATGGTGCTGAAGCCAATGAAGAACTCATTAATTTCTTGGCTGAATACCTCGAAGCCGATACCTCCCAATTTGAATTAGTAGCTGGGGAAACCAAGCGTACCAAATTAGTGAGTATTGAAGGTATTCACCCCGATGTCTTGAATGAAAAATTCGGGGACGGCGAATAAAACTCAATGATTAGAAGTTTGGGGCGTTTCTCGCTAATTATAGCGAGTCTAATCTTAGGACTGCTCATTTTGGTGGCGTGTAATTCTGATGAAAATACGCCACCACCGCCGGCTCCCACAGTGACACTGATCCCGGTCACAGCAGTCCCAACGGTTACACCCACACCTGAAGTTATTGCAACTGCCAGTGCTTTTAGCCCCGCTGATCTGCCCACTTATACGCCTGTGGTTGATGAGTTTTTACCGGCCAGCGCCAACAGTGCGCTGGATGCTGTCTTTGCCTTAGAACCTGCCAGCCATCTTGTCAATTTACGCCGTATTCGTTGGCGTAATGACGATGACGAAGATACCACCCTCAATTGTGATGTGCGTTATCATGTCACAATCCCCACCGCGCAAGAAGGTTATCGCATTGTCGTTCAAACCGCTGATGACATTTCAGTTTATCTCACCGATGATGATGGTCATGTCATGAAATGCGATGAACCAGCGCTCAGCATCGAGGGTCGGCCACTTCTATTTGACCCCCTGACTGAAAATCTCGTCCAAAATGCCAAGAATGATCTCATTGATCGACTGGAAGTTGGTGAGGCTTTTGTGATTTGGCGCGATTTGGTGGCTGTCAATTGGCCTGATACCAGTTTAGGGTGTCCCGTCCCCAATGCGACCTATGAATTTCTCAACATCAAAGGCTATTGGCTGAGCTTTGTTGTGGACAATGTGGAATATACTTATCATTCCGACGGCCTCAGCGTCAAACCTTGCCCCAATGAACAAATTGATATCCCGATGCCTTTTGCCACCTTCACCCCAACGGTCACCCTTGAGCCATTGACGCCTAGCCCGTTTGTTGAAGAAGAAGAATAAGAAAAACTTTCTTCCAAGCTTTTGTAAAAGCTTGACC
>JBNLCD010000499.1:0-4451 GCA_050303635.1 Anaerolineae bacterium | reverse complement strand
CTGATGCTATCCTGCTCGATATTCGTCTCCCCCACATTGATGGTTATCAAATTTGTGTTGTGGTTCGCAACATAGAACGTTTTAGGAATACCCCAATTATTATTGTCTCCGGTTTATCAGATGAAGCATCCATTCAACGCGCCTTAGATGCCGGTGCCAATGATTATCTGGTGAAACCAGTTGATGTTGATACATTGGTTAACACCATTGAGTTATATCTGTCTCTAGTTGAAGTATAAGGTGAGCATTGTGAGTGGCCAAATACAAAAAACTGTCCTAGAAAACGGTATTCGCGTTTTGAGTGACCATGTCCCCGGCGTGCGTTCCGTAAGTGTGGGAGTCTTGATTAATGTTGGGTCGAAAGATGAAGAACCACATCAACGTGGCTATGCTCATCTAGTTGAACACATGCTCTTTCAAGGCACAGGCTTACGCGATGCCGGTGCCATTGCTGAAATGATGGAGATTGGTGGCGGTGTAATGGGAGCTTTTACAGCGAGGGATTACACCGTCTACCATGCCACTGTTTTGGATGAATACCTGACCTTCGCGCTTGAGGTCTTGGGCGATATGCTTTGCAATAGCGTGTTGCCCGCCGAGGCACTTAACCGCCAACGTTCTGTTATTTTGAATGAAATTGCGGGTAGTGATAGTCCCTTAGAACAAGTCAACAATTTACTTAAGGCGACACTTTGGAAAGATCATCCGCTTGGTTATCCAACCGCTGGTCTGAAAAGCACGATACAAGACGCAACGCGCGACTCTCTGATGGCTTTCTTCAAGAAATTTTATGTAGCCAACAATATTATTGTCACGGCGGCAGGCAATGTCGATCATGATGATTTTGTAGCCCAAACACGGGATAGTTTTTGGCAATTAGAAAAAGTTGAAAATTCAGCAGTGACCGAAGTCAAACCGCCCGAAGCAAATTTGGGCACTGTCATTGTTAAGCCACGCGAACTCCAACAAGTTTATTTCTCAATGGCATGGCCAGCTCCGGCCTATACGGACCCCGAACGTTATGCATGGCATGTTTTCACATCCTTATTCGGGGGTGGCGTAACATCCCGTCTTTATCGGACACTCCGTGAAGAGCTCGGCATTGTTTATCACGCCGATGCGCAATATCACGCTTATCGCGACGCCGGAACCCTTGTTGTCGAAGGCGCAACTTCACCCGAAACGCTCATCCCAGCCATTGCTAGCACAATTATCGAATTATTGAAGATGATTGAACATAACATCAATGCCGATGAACATCATCGCGCGGTGCAATCGCTGATTAGTCAACATTTGATTTCCGGCGACTCCGCGTATGTGCGAATGAGTCGGTTGGCTTTACAAGAATTATATTTTGATGGGGCGCTGGATAGTGTCCGAGTTATTAAAGGATTGAAATTGCAATCGCTTGAAGCAATTCAATTTATTGCTCAAAAAGTTTGTGAAATAGGGCTTCCGACTATTTCATTGGTTGGACCAATAGATGACCAATTGATTGCCCAAATGGAAAGTATGCTTCGTGACTTTGGTGGTGAACCAACTATTGTGATGGCACCTCAAAGCGAATATGAGGTCTTCGATGTAGTCGGTGGCAAACTTAACAATAAAAACAAATCTAAGGTCCAACAAGTAGCATCAATTATCTAAATCAATTTACACACTATCAGGAGGGTATCATGCCTATCGATCCGAAGGTTCGCAAACAATGGGAAAAACTGCAAGAAAAATATAACTATCCAGTTGATGCAGTTGGTCGTCCGATTGATCCCAAAGATCAAAAGACCTTGAATGCATGGCGCGATGAAGGTATCGACCGCTTCATGCCCGATTAATTTTGGGTGTTCAACAGTTTGAACACTGTTATTTCTACTCCATAGAAGGAGGGCATTATGCCAATTGATCCAAAAGTACGCAAACAATGGGAAAAGCTTCAACAGAAGTATAACTATCCGGTTGATGCGCTAGGTCGTCCAATTGACCCCAAGGATCAAAAGACTCTTCACGTTTGGCACGATGAGGGCATCGATCAATTTCAATCGAAATAGGTTGATCTTCTAAGCTAAACGGTTAAGAGCTGTTGCAGGCATGTAGCATTTACTAACAAAAGTGTGAGGAATGCTACATGCCATGCCAACAATTTGATTGTAGGTTTATAGAAAACAAGCGAGATTTATGGGAGAAGATTATTCATGGCACGCATTCTAGTTGTAGAGGATAGTCCCACTATTTTATATATGATGACCGATATGTTGAGCCAATTGGGGTATGAAATCTTAAAAGCCGCCAATGGCGCTGAAGCAGTCACACTGGCAACCACTGAAAAACCCGATGTGATTTTGCTAGATGTGATTTTGCCAAAATTGAACGGTTATCAGGTCTGTCGCCAAATCAAATCGCAACCACAAACTGAACATATTCCCGTCATCATGATTACCAGTAAGGGTAAGCAAACTGATCGGCATTGGGGTTTGGAACAAGGGGCAGATGCTTATATTGTGAAACCAGTCGACCCTGATGAATTAAAAGATGTGATCGACAAATTTATTCCGTTACCGAGTTAAATGAAAGAACGATCCGATGACTGATGATCAAACAACTCCAGTTTCGCAGACAAATGGACATACAGCACAATCGGAGACCGTCAATTTAACCGATTATTATGACCAATTTCACGCTCAACTTGCCCTAGCAGGCACTATTCCGCTTGCCCCGACAACAGTTGGTACACAAACACAGACTGAGCGTATTCAAGTTATGTTGTTTGAGGTCAACGGCACGCCCTATGCTTTTAATACTGACTATGTGGGCGAAGTTGTCCGTGAATTTGATATCACCCCAATCCCCGGTTTACCCCGTTGGGTATTAGGGGTTATTAACTTGCATGGTGATATTGTCTCAGTCGTCAATTTAACTGATTTTCTGGATTTACCTGACCCGACACCTACCACAACGCCCAAATTAATCATTGCCCAAGCTGAAGATCAACGGATTGGTCTTTTGGTTGACCGTGTCATGATGATTTATAGTTTTCCGGTTGAGAATATTCTTTCTCCGCCATTTCCTATTGAACCTGAATTAATTCCCTTTTTGCACGGTATTTTCGAACGTGATAATGAATTCATACGTTTACTTGATTGTGAAACTTTAGTAACTAGCTCAAAAATGCAACAGTTCTCTTAACCACCACACGTTTAGTTGACGTGTGGTTTACTAGTTTTATGAGGTAATACACTATGCGAAAATATATGAACTTTAGTGACTGGCCATTTGCAGTCAAAATCGGTGTTTCACTGATTTTGCTCGGTATTTTACCAGTTGCTATCACCAGTTTGTTGCTCACATTAAACACAAACAGCTCCCTCGACCAAGAAGCCCGCGACCAAATGGAATCGCTGGTTCTATCACGTAAATCATCTGTTGAAATCTGGCTAACAGATCGTCATGATGACCTTCACGCGTTAGCCCATACGCCTACGTTGAAAGAAGCGATTAAAGATTTTGATGAGGCAGTGGCGGCAGATTCTGAAACCTACGGAAGCAAGAGCCTCGCTCTCCAAAATATGCGCGCAAGTTACGTCGAACAAGGCGAATTGCTGGACGCACGCGACGGATCGGCTTATAGTGCGGCTCACCGCAGAAATTTTGATTTCTTCTCCGACTTCCTCCACGTACACGGATACCCGGACATTATCGTTATTAATATGGATGGCGATGTGCTCTTCAATGTGGATAAGGGGGACGAATTCGGAACCAACCTGAATACAGGTATCTATCAAGATACAAGTCTTGCTAGAGGGTTTAACGAAATCGTTAACATTAACACCTTACACTATACCATGATTGAAGACTTTGCTTATTTTGAACCAACTGGTCAACCAGAAGCATTTGTTATTTCACCAGTTTTTGATGGTATGGAAATGATCGGGGTTGTGGCAATTCACTTACCACTGACCGAATTGAACACCATCATGGGCGACCATACAGGTCTTGGTGAAACAGGTGAAACTTATCTGGTTGGACCAGCGGGCTTGATGCATAGTGAATCTCGTTTTACAGAAGAGATTGGCGTTGATTCAACTATTCTTAATCCTGATGTAAAAGTTGATACCAAAGCCTTCCGCGAAGCATTCGCCGGACATGATAGTGTTGACAATATTACAGGTTACCGTGGTGTTGAAGTACTGAGTGCATGGACAACAATTGATGTTCAACCAGCCTTTGAAGGTGTCCAAACCCAAGGGGTAACCTGGGCGGTTATCGCTGAAATTGATCATGACGAAGTTAACCAGCCAGTTACAACCGCGCGGAACACTGCAATTTTCGCGGCTGTAGTCGCGGCACTTATGGCGTTAGGTGTGGCTTATGTCTTATCAGGTTTCTTGACGCGACAAGTTAATGAACTGGACAATGTGTTCGGCAATGTTCGTATTGGTGAATTTGGTAGCCGGGCA
>JBNLCD010000498.1:0-4467 GCA_050303635.1 Anaerolineae bacterium | reverse complement strand
AAGCATTTTTGGCGGAACAAGGCCATAATTTCTGGCGAGCGTTCTCCTTCATTATCATAGGTTTCGCCAACCTTCAGACGCTCGGCCAAATAACCGCGCCATATATTCATCATCCATACCAGTGCCCAGTGGGTACACGCCGCTGACATCATCTGGTAAAACCAATCATCATTTAACGCATCGGCAAAATAGATAGCTAACGTCTCTCGATATACCTTTTCGGCTTCTTCAATAACGTGGGCAGGGAGACGGCGTGCATGAAACGCTACAGGAAAACCAAGGCGTAAACAGGCTAAATCCAAGAAACCGTTAGCATAGCGGGAACACTCAAAATCCATAATACGCACATGATTATCCATTGCTAGAAAATTATGAACACCGGCATCACAATGACTGAGCACATAAAGATCTTTTGGCTCGTGTAAAAGAGATTCTATTTTAGAGAGATCTTGGATATCAATTTCAGGCGCTTGCATTCCCGCTAACGAAGCCTGTAGCGGGGTTAGAAATTCAGGCTTACGCAAGTCACAGACGGCATCAACTAACATGGCCTCCACCCCTTGCGTTATGGCGTCAAATTCTGATGATTTATCTAAACTACCGCCATGTAAATGAGCCAACTGATGGGCTACTTCTAAAACATTTTTATGGGCCGCTGGCGTATCTTCTTCAAATAATACATCTTGGACAGTCGGATGCTGACCTAAATCTTCCAAAACAAGTAAACCATCATCTCGATCACTGACTAATACACGCGGGGCTAAATTCTGTTCTTTTAGATAAGTACTCAAAAATTGCAAGCTGTCGTGTTCGCGATAAAATCGTTCAGGGGTGGGTAAAGCTTGAAATTCGGATGCTTCACCTTTCAATTGCCATTTTTTGACAATGACATGCTTAGGTAAATCGGGATGCTCTCCCGTGACTTCACAGCGTGCTACAATATATTGGCTATCGAGTTCCTCAGTGAGATTAACAACTACACTTGTTTCCCAGTAAGCACTGAGGAGTGTTGTTAATTTATTAAGCAAGTCCGTAGATAACATGGATTTCTCCTAACAAATCTTTGACATGGATTTAATCATAATAAAATTCGTAACATATACTATTGTTACAGATGAACTGAACCTACACACTGTATTTACAAATTGAAAGGACTAAGGTTGTGGATATTGTTGCAATTCTCATTTTCCTCTTAATTGGGGCAATCGCTGGTTGGTTAGCAGGCCAAGTCATGAAAGGAAAGGGCTACGGCTTAGTTGGCAACATCTTGATGGGCGTAATTGGCTCGGTTGTCGGTGGTTTCATATTTGATGCCCTAAATATTGGCGGTGGTGACCTAATCTGGCAAATTATCAGTGCCACGGTGGGGGCCATTGTCGTTATCTGGGTTGCCCGCCGGATTCGCTAAGTTTTAAACAATCTCATCATCGAGCAAATAGTGAATATCTATCTTCTGCGGTATTTCCATGGAAGGTAGATGTTTTTATGTTACAGAGTAGGCAAATTAGTCCTAAGGTTAACGTACCCAAGAAAACAAACCTGCGTTAAATTAGTAAGGAGGTCATCTGGGCAAATAGAGAGAGAGCTTATGGAAACTAATGTGCCATCCACCAAAATCACAAGATCTGAATGGTTTTGGGTTATCAAACTAGCATTTATCTGGTTATTTTTAAGTTTTGTCGCGAGTTTCATCATTCAACAAAATCTAGATAGCGATTGGGTATTCATGGGTATTAGTGTTAATCCTATGGATGGGGCATCTTATCTTTCAAAAATTGACTATGGGATGGATGGTCATTGGGGGTACTCGCTTCAACATGCGCCAATCCCCCATGATGAAGCCTATATTTTTCTCTTTTATGTCCTTCTCGGTCATCTTGCCAGCATTTTTGGCTTAAGCGCACTCATCATGTTTCAAACTGCGCGTGTTGCCATGAGCTTATTCATGTGGTTAAGTGTTTATTGGCTAAGTGCGCAATTATGGCCGTCCTCGAAGCCCCGTCGCCAATTCACATTGATTGCTAGTTTCGCGACAGGTCTGGGTTGGCTACCCGCTATCTTTATCTCTAATAAAGATCTTTTACCACCGGATCTGATTATGCCGGAAGCTTTTATGTATTATTCAGTCTTCACCAATCCCCATTTCCCGCTGAGTATTGGGTGTATGGCGCTTGCTTCAGGCTTCATTATCCGGGATATTTCGCAAAACGAGAAGAAGTTAAGTTGGTCGACAATTCTAGTTTTAGTGGGTATATCCATAGTGTTAGCCCTCACGCAACCGCCGGCCCTTGCTATTTTATTAGCGGCACTGGGCTTGTTAGGCTTGTGGCAAACCATTGAAACCCGTCGCATTCCACTGCAAACAAGTTTGTTATTTAGTGCCTTATTTATTCCAGCTATTCCGATCTGGCTATATTTTCTCAACGTGTTTTCAAATTATGACGTGTGGGTAGACTTCAACTCCCAGAATGAAACACCATCGCCCAATGTTTTCGTTGTTTTCATGTCATTTAGCATTCTATTGATACTCAGCATACCAGCTTGGCTTCAGATCCGACGCTCACCTTTAACCACCCAAACCAAATTTATGTTGGTTTGGACCGTTTTTGTGTTTGTCGCGATTTATGTTCCGTATGCCTTGCAACGACGTTTTCTGATTGGCATTACCCTGCCCTTAGCCTATTTTGGGGTAGAAGCTATTCAGAGTTATTGGTCGCATAAACTCAAACCCCAACGGCAAAGACTTTTGCTGTTCTTCCTGATACTGCTGGTATTGCCTACCTACATTTTCAGTTTAGGCACCCCGATGATTGTGGCCAGTAATCCAGAAAATGCAGTGGTAATCAATGGCATTGTCCTGCCTAAAGATTATGTAACCGCCTTTGAGTGGTTGGACGAACACGGGCAAGAAGATGAGGTTGTGCTAGCCTCACCACCTGTTGATCTATGGATTCCGGGCAAAACTCAGACAAGGGCAGTTTATGGCCATAAGATTGAATCTGTTTCTGGAAAAAAGGGTTTAGAACAGGTTGAAGATTTTTATACCGGGGCAAGTTGCAACCTGTTGACACAAGATACCCAAAAATTCGAGATTGATTATGTCATCTGGGGTCCGGCTGAAGATCTTTTCCGAGCCGATGTATTAGATGGTGAAGATGATACTTCCGCTGCCTTATGTTTAAGCTTGTTACAAGCCAATGTGCCCGAATCACAAATTGAACAATTTGGTAAGGTTTCAATTTTTGTGTTAGATGATACAATTCGGGCGACTCTTGCAAACAACGCGCAAACTAATTAAACACCACATAGGATATTTTTATGCCACTCAAACGTTGGTTAAGTGCAATTTGGGCAGGTGCCGCTGTTATTCTTTTCTATAGACTTCTCTTCGGTGAAGTCTTATTTTGGGGCTTACCCACTCTGCAATTTTATCCTTGGCGCTCGTTGGCTGTTGATCAAATTTTGGCGGGGCAAATACCCTATTGGAATCCGTATAATGGCGCGGGTGCTCCATTGTTAGCCAATTATCAAGCGGCTATGCTATATCCCCCCAATTGGCTGTATATCCTATTCGATTCGCCCTATGTGATGACAATCCTCGCAATCGGGCATTTATGGTGGGCGGCGCTCGGTATGTGGCGCTTAACCGAACAACTTGGGCTGACTGTCTTCGGACGGGGCGTAAGTGTTTTGTCGTTTAGTTTAGGGGCCTATTTAATCAATCGCGTAGGATCTTACCCCACCGCTAATGCCATCGCTTGGTTGCCGTGGCTATTTTACGGGACATTGCTTGTTTGGAAAACCAAGCATTGGCGTGATGTCGGATTATTCGGTCTCATTTTTGGCATGCAGGTTTTGACCGGGCATAGTCAAACCACTTTCTATAGTTTGGTTGCCCTCGGATTATTTATGCTTTGGCGTATTCGCAAGGACTTTACGTTTAAGCAACTTCCGGAAGCTGTTCGTAAAACAGGCTTTTTATTCGCTGGCGGTTTCTTAGGTATTGGTCTAGCCAGTTGGCAATTGCTTTTGACGTTTGAGCTATTGGGGGAATCGCAACGTTCTGGTGGTGTTGATTATGCGGAGTTGGCGAATATTTCTTTATCGCCCTTGCGACTGATAACGATGATCATACCGCACTTTTTCGGCACACCGGCCACCGGCTCTTATCTCACGCCGGGTAAAGGTGTTTATTTTGAAGAGGTGGCCTATGTTGGGTTTATTCCGCTGATTGCGGCCATTTATGCCGTGCAAGGCTGGTTTATGCGTCGCAAAAAGCCACAACGCTATCCAGCATGGCAAGATATTCCTTTCTGGGTCGGCCTTAGCTTACTGGGTTTTGCGTTGGCCTTGGGCCGTTTTTCACCCTATTACGAATTTCTCTACGATTATGTACCAACCTTCAATAACTTTAGAGAACCTGTCCGATGGTTGCTTTTTCCGGCTTTTGGCATCTCAATTCTAGCG
>JBNLCD010000497.1:0-4475 GCA_050303635.1 Anaerolineae bacterium | reverse complement strand
TAGGTGCGTAGGGTTATTTCACCGTGACCATCCATGGCCGAAATTGCATTGTCGATGATATTCGTCCACACTTGATTGAGCTCACTGCCATAGGCTTGCACCAGCGGTAGATTTTCATCATAGTCACGCTGGACCGTAATGCCGCGTTTAATGCGACTGTGGAGCATCAGCAAGGTGTTATCCAACCCTTCATGGATATCAATATTTTGCACAGGGGCTTGGTCCAGATAGCTGTAGGTTTTGAGCGCCCCGACAATACTTGAAATCCGGCCCGTGCCTTCATTGATAACCTGAATAAGTTCCTTGACCGAAATCGCATGCACCAGCCAACCCACAATCAGGCCCAGTTGCTCATCATCAAAGGATCCGGTGAGCCCTGCAACAAACTCGCCAGTTAACCCTAAATTCACCATCGAGGGGGCATATTCCCACGGATCTTCAACACCGATATCGGTCAGCCAATCTTCGATTTCCATCTCACGATCACTGCGCGTTAAGGCGTCAAGTTCTTGCGGGGTTTCGGCTTGATCTTCCATAACCTCAAGCAAGGTTCGGAGTTCAGTAATTTGTTCAGGCGATAGATCCGCTGTGTTGATCTCGATACTGCCTTGCATCAATTTATTGAAAGCCGCAAATAGTTGTTGTGAACCACTCAGTGCCGCTGATGCGGGATTATTCAGTTCATGGGCCATGCCTGCACTCAAACGACCTAAGGTAGCCAGCTTCTCGCTTTGCCGGAGCATGACTTCTTGTTGCAGATAAGCTTGTTCTAAATCTCGCAATTTTTTGCGCCGTAAACTGGAAGCCAAGCGCGCTCTGAGGAAAACCGGATTGAAATTTTTGGGCAAATAGTCTTCCGCGCCCATTTCAATACACCGCACCGCACTGTCTAATTCATCCAGCGCCGAAATCACAATCACTGGAATGCGGCGCAAATCGCTATCGGCTTTCATGGTCTCTAAAACCGCATAGCCATCCATAACAGGCATCATGATATCCAGCAAAACCACATCAAACGACTCCGCCCGAAGCATATCCACGGCTTGCGCACCATCTTCCGCCACGCTGACTGTATGCCCTTGTTTTTCAAGACTCCGCGCAAGCTTCACGCGGTTCATGCGGTTATCATCCACAACTAAAATATGACCTATTTCGGTTGACATGGATTATCCTAGGCGTCTAGATAGTCTAGTAAAGCGTCATTGACACGGGGAAATTCGGCTTGAATTTCATTCAGTAAGCCTTGCGCATCAGCAAGATTGCCATCCGCGGCCTGATGCTCAAGATCGGCGCACAAATTCGTAAAATCAGTGGCCCCGAACTCCCGCCCGTTGCCTTTTAAACTATGGGCCAAACGTCGCACTTCACCCGCATTACTAGCCTCAATCGCTTGTTGAAGTTCCGCCATCAAATTGGGCGCATCTTCCAGAAATGTTTCAACCAGTTCGGCCAAAAACTCAATATCACCCCCCGTCACCTCATCTAAGGCGTCCAGCGCATCCTGATCAAGTACATCCCGATAGTCATTACTCATTCTCAGAAACTCCCTTTTTCTTGGCACCCAGTTTTAGCGCCTCAACCAATGCGACGGGTCGAATAGGTTTGCTAATATAGTCATTCATCCCGGCGGCTAAACATTTTTCGCGGTCGCCTTCCATCGCATTTGCGGTCATAGCGATGATATGCGGACGATCTTTTGCTGACCAGCGCTTAACAATTTCACGCGTCACTTCTAGCCCATCCATTTCGGGCATTTGCACATCCATCAAAACAACATCATAGGTTTGGCGGGACACAGCGCCGAGTGCTTCACGGCCATCTTTAGCCAGATCCGCTTCATAACCCATCCGCGCCAATAAACGCAACGCCAATTTCTGATTGGTCGCATTGTCTTCGGCCAGTAATATCCGCAACGGCAGATTTTTACCCATATTCGCATCAACCAGATTTTCAGTCGATGATGAGCGTTGCTTTTTGGTCTTACGTTCGGGTTTGTCAGCCACAATATCTTGCAGAACATCAAATAACTGTGACGGTTTGAGCGGTTTGTTGAGATAAGCGGCAAATTTGACTTCGGAATCACCCATATCACGGCGTCCGAGCGAAGTTAACATCACAATGGGCAGTGTTTCCGCATCATATTTTTTCTGAATCGCGGCGGCGAGCGTTAGCCCATCCATCTCCGGCATTTGCATGTCCAAAATGGCGATATCAAATGTTTGACCGTCATTAATCCATTGCAAGGCCTCGTGCGGCGATTCTGTCGCCACCGCTTCCATGTGCCATGCGGCGGCTTGCGTGGTCAAAATACGGCGATTCGTCGCATTATCATCCACAATCAAAATGCGTTTACCGCGCAATTCGGGTTGCATTTGAAGCAAGAAGAGGCGTTTGGTGAGATGCCCACCTTTGGCATTAATCATGAAGTGGAAGGTGGAGCCTCGGCCCGGAATCCCTTCACTTTCAACCCAGATCGTGCCGCCCATCATTTCCACCAAACGGCGACTAATCGCGAGCCCAAGACCCGTTCCCCCAAATCGACGCGTTGTTGAGGTATCGACTTGGCTAAACGATTTAAAGAGCAAATCTTGGCGTTCCGGCGGGATACCCATCCCCGTATCACGTATCATAAAATGGAGTTTAAAGATATCTTCTTCACGGTCAAAATTATCAATCTCAACATTGACCACCACTTCACCCGTTTCAGTGAATTTGATGGCGTTCCCGATGAGGTTGACGATAATCTGTCTTAAGCGCGTACCGTCTCCGACAATCGATTCAGGTACATCCGGCGCAATTACATACGCCAAATCGAGATGTTTATCCGATGCGCGCGAGGCCAATAAATCGAGTGCACCTTCTACACAGCCGCGCAAATCGAACGGAATTTCCTCAAGTTCAAGCTTATTGGCTTCAATCTTCGAGAAGTCCAAAATATCATTGATAATGGTCAAAAGTGATTCACTACTACTCAGAATGGTTTCGGCAAAGTCGAGTTGTTCGCCGCTCAACTCCGTATCAAGCAATAGACTGGTCATCCCGATAATGCCATTCATGGGTGTACGGATTTCATGACTCATATTGGCGAGGAAATCACTCTTCGCTTCATTGGCGGCAATCGCGGCGGCGCGTGCGTCTTGCGCTTCAATATACAGGCGCGTATTGGCTAGGGTCGTGGCCAGAAAAGCGGCGACATGGTTTAAAAAGCTAATATCATGTTCTGTATAAATATCGACATGGCTACTGCCCACATTCAGCGTGCCCAAAACCCGCTCACCGGTGATAATCGGGGCGGATAGGCTTGATTGGATGCCATCGCTATAGAGCTTCTGTGCATCTATTTCGTCGGCCTCAGCCAAATTGGGGGACAAAACAGTTTGTCTCTTTTCAATAATTTTCTCAAGCAATGTTCCCGCTAATGGGATTTTGCTCCCTTGCGGCAAAATTTCATCATGGCCGTGGGTAGCGAAAATTTCAACCTGACTATCTTCATCCGTCAACAAGGCAATACTGACCCGATCGGCGGGAATAATGGCTGGTGTAAATTCGGTTACGACCCCGAATATTTCCTCAATCGTATTCGACTTGGACATCTTTTGCCCCATCAGATTCAGCGCATTCAGATGTTGGGCATGTTCTTCGGTTTCATCAAATAAACGCGCATTATCCAAGGCAATGGAGGCCAGTTCAGCAAAGCGGGCTAGCAATTCCACTTCGTCCTCACGGAACTGACGATCTGTATCAATGCTCGTTGCTATACCAATCGTCCCGATCACATCATCCTTCGATTTGAGCGGCACTACCATCGTTGCTTTGATTTCTTTATCCGCATAATGCTCAGACCGATGTTCCCATTTGTTGTAATCATCAATCACAACGGGCTCACCGGTTAGCCAAACTTGACCCGAACCACCTTCACCACGCGTGAGCTCCGTGCCAATCATATTGCTGAAAAACCCCACCGCAACTTTTTGTTGTATCACATTTTTACGTTGATCGACCAAAAAGATAAAACCATGGGTTGTGTCCAGTAATTGGGTCGCTCGATTACAAATCACTTGCAGAAGTTCGCTCAATTCATGGCGACTGATAAGCCCGAATGTTGTCTCGTGCAAGGCGGCCATATATTCGTTTTGCCGCCGAATCGCTTCTTCAGCTTTTTTATGTTCTGAAATATCAACGACATAAAATCGAATGCGATTGGTACCCGCAACAGGATGGAATGTTTGTTGGTACCAAATATTGTCGATTTTTACATCCCGAATCATATATTCTTTTTTGCTGGTCTCAATTTGGTGCGCAATCTCTTTGAGGTTTTGCAAAAGCGGATGGCGAAGTTTGGCTTCGCGGCAGTCTGGAAAGAGGTTTTCCCCGGCTGGGTTAATATAATGAATATCGCCATCCATATCCACTTCAATGATCGGACCGGGATTCATCTCTGGAAAGGAGGCGAGACGGCCAAGTTCTTTATTAAC
>JBNLCD010000496.1:0-4476 GCA_050303635.1 Anaerolineae bacterium | reverse complement strand
GGCTGGCCAATCGCGAACTCGATTCCTTCGTTTCCACGGTGTCCCACGATTTGCGTTCACCTTTAACAGCGGCTAAAGGCTTCGTCGATATGCTGGGTATGGTCGGCGACATAAACGAAAAACAAGAAATGATGATTGGCAAAGTCTTAACCAGCATTACCGACATGGCCAATCTGGTTGAGAAAGTGCTTGATGCCGGACGGTTAGATCCTGAAATGGGAACTTATCAAGTACGGCGTGAACCGTGTGATCCGAATGAAATCGTCGAAAAAGCGGTGAGCACACTCACCAATGCCGCCAATAAGAAGAGTATCAGTCTAAAATCGGACATGGCTAATAATATCCCAGTTCTCAATCTCGACAAAATGATGCTCGAACGCGCCTTTGTGAATTTGGTGGAAAATGCCATCAAATACACGCAAGAAGGTGGTGAGGTTACCATTACCAGCAAAGTTGTGGATTATAATCTGATCCTCTCCGTCAATGATAATGGCCCCGGTATTCCTAAAGAAGCGCAAGAACGTCTCTTTAAGAAGGGTGAACGCTTTCACCGCAAAGGTGAGCGTCAAGTCCGAGGGTCAGGTCTGGGATTATACATCGTGCGCAATATCGCTCAACAACATAGCGGCGATGTCTATTTGCAGAGTGAAGAAGGCCAAGGTAGCCAATTTAGTATGATTATCCCGATTGCGGGTGCAAATCTGCTGGGGGCCCGCTCTGAGGATTAAAGGTTTCTGATTAAGAAAAAAATGAGGACGAGAGATTTCTCGTCCTTTTTGTTTATATCAGCATGCCATAGCTATTAACTAAAGCTCAGAAGCTGAGCGGCTGTTGATTGCGGTACATTGATCGAATAACTTGATCCGTCCGCATCCACGATTTCCACCAATTTGGCTGCTTCGTAAGCACCTTCATAATTAAGCACTTCTTCAGTGCCCATGCCTTTATCATTAACTTGTGGTTTGTTATCCGGTGCATAGAAGTAATAGGTTGTATCTTTGGCACCCATCACTTCAAAACACAGCCGTCCCATATTTGACCATGAAATCATGACCATCGTAGAAGCCGGATGTGTTACACCGTTGACCGTTGTTTCGCCAGCATAATAGCCAACGACGGAATCAATGGTTTTCTCACCTTCACCATATTGAAAATGCTCTGTTTCAGGATTGGAACCTTTGAATAGCTTTTTCAGAAAACCCATAGTACTCACTCTCTCACAAATTATATTTTTGCAGTGAATGTATTATCTGAGAGTTTAAAATTTTGCGCAACTGACTAGCGAATCGCATGTCGCAGACGTGGAATCATGAGCATCAATAGGACAGCAACTGCTCCACCTATCCCATATGTCCATTTGCGTGATGATGCTTCGAGAAATATTGGTTGTGGCACATAATCTTCCCATGCGGGAATGGCATCGGGCAGGCTATAGTGTTTCTGCCAGAGCGTACGATAGCGTTCAATTTCGGCTGTCCATTTTTCATCATCCCAGCCAAGGGCAGGTTGGCAAATGTCACGGAGGCGTTGTTCTTGAGAAAGCCCACCTTCCCGCATCGTTAGTCCCAAACGAGTACGCCGCAGAAGCAAATCATCGAGGTGCATCACTTGTTCATGCTTAGCGGCCCAACGCAATTCTGCACACAGCGTGGATGTGCCGGACAAACATAGATCTTGATCTTCTGCCACATAACTAACCACACGCCCTGCATCGTTGCCATAACGGCCTAAAAGACGTTGACGCTGGGTGCTGTTGAGCGGAATATTGGCAAACTGAACGACCGGATTATCTAGAGCAGGCGCATCCGCTTGCAAATTGATTTCTTGCGACAGGCGTTTTTGTGCTTTTTTCAAGGCATCTAAGGCAATCAAGCGAAATGTCGTCAACTTTCCACCCGTCACACTCAAAAGACCATCTTCAAGCCAGACAACGTGTTCCCGATTTTCTTGAGAGGGGTCAGCTTTGCCCGTGCCAATCACCGGACGTACGCCGGCATATGTCGCCAAAATATCGTCGGCTGTTAAATTAAGGGCGGGAAATTGCACATTACACGCCGCGAGCAAATAGGCGACTTCTTCACCACTAATATGCGGTTCATGATCAAGATCATCATCGTGATCGAGATCAGTTGTGCCGATCAACGTTACGCCTTCCCACGGAAAGATAAAAACGGGGCGCTCATCGTGTGGATGTAAAAAGCTCACCGCTTGCGCAACGGGAAAACGCCAACGGGGAAAAAGTAAATGGCTCCCGCGTAAGGGTCGAATCCGGGCTGGCGCATCTACATCGGCGCGTAGTTGATCAACCCATGCCCCGGTCGCATTCACCACAACTTGAGCATATGCTTCGCATGTTTCATTCGTTTCAACATCACGCAATTGCACACCATGTACACCGTTTTCGTTTTTGAGCAGACTGTCGGCGCGCACATAATTTAGTGCCACACCGCCCGCATTGACTGCTTCGTTGAGAACCCGCAAAACGAGACGGGCATCATCGGTTTGGGCATCTTCAAAGGCAAAACCACCTTCTAAATTGCGCTGACTAAGGCGTGGGGCAAGCCAATTAAAATCATCATTGGCAAAACTTTGGTGATGATGGCGTTTACCCAACCAATCATATAGGGACAGACCGAGTTTATATTTAAATTTACTATCGCCCTCGTAGGTTGGCATGAGGAAGCCTAAAGGTTTGATAAGACCTGCACCCTCTTGTAACAAATGATCACGTTCGCGCACCGATTGATAGGTGAGACCAATTTGGCCCTGTTTTAGATAGCGTAGGCCACCATGCACCAATTTTGAGGAACGACTCGACGTGCCCCACGCATAATCACGTTGTTCGATCAGCAAAACCCGTAGATTAGCGCGGATGGCTTCGCGCAGGATACCCACACCGGTGATGCCGCCGCCAATGATGATCAGATCCCACTGCGATGTGTTCTGGATGGTTTGCCAAATTTCAGTCCGTGATTGGTTTAACACGTTGTCTCCCTATTTGAAAAATCATTTCAAATTTTTAGATTTTGTTTTGCTTTGATACAACACTTAGCTGAGTTGCTATTTCACCAATTTGCCCGGATTCATGATGTGTTGCGGGTCAAAATAATCAAGCATCGCCGAAATAGCGCCAATGCCGAGTTCGCCTTTTTCGCGAGGTAGATAAGGCATGTGATCAACGCCTACGCCATGTTGATGGCTAATGGTGCCGCCATGTTGTCCAATGGCCTGACTGGCGGCTTGCTTCATGGCCTGCCAGCGTTCGAGCGTATCGTCTGGTGTTTCGCCTAAGCGGAAGACATAAGTCGTGTAAACACTACTACCCGTCGGATAGAGATGCGATAAATGGGTAAATACATGGGCGCGCTCATTAAATTTGCTGATGGCATTATGAATAGAAGTTTCGACGGCTTCCATCAAGGGACGTGTTTGGCTCCATGTGACGGCTGTTTCAAGTGTATCGACGGCATAACCTTTATCCCAGAGCGTATTACGCAAATAAGCCCCCTTAAAACGGTTCTTACGCCATGCTTTGCCTAACATCGCGCCCGCATACACGCCGCCGTGTTGACGCGCAATTTCGATGACGGCTTTTTGACTGGCTTTCGCTAGTCGTTTGGTACCTGTAACCCCAAAGACCAACATTACTTTGTCATTTTCTGCGCCGCGCATGGCCAAATATTTTTCGAGCAAATCGACCGCCCAATGCCCCGCTAACATCAAATTGGTTTCTGTCTCGACATTGTTGCTCAAGCGCATCATTGAGACAGGAATATTCGCTTGCATAATTTCGCGGCAAGCTTGGACTCCTTGGGCAAAATTCGGAAAGAAAATTCCCATAAAATGTTCAGCTTCGGGCAACGGTGTCACACGCATCGTCGCTTGGGTAATGACACCCATGCGCCCTTCAGAACCCAGAACCCATTCATGCAAATCGGGTCCGGCGGCACTCGCGGGGAATGACGGTAATTCTAAGCGACCTTGTGGTGTTTCGATTTGGCCACCTGCAAAAGTTTGTTCAATACGGCCATAATGACGTGATTGTTGGCCACTTGAACGGGTCGCAATCCATCCGCCGAGTGTCGAAAATTCAAATGATTGCGGAAAGTGGCCGAGTGTATAACCTTCGGCGCGCAGTTTAGCTTCCAAATCTGGACCATAAATTCCGGCTTGGAATGTGGCTAATTGGCTGGTGACATCAAAGTCGATGAGATCATTCATCCGCCGCATATCGACGGCTAACACAGGACCATTTTCAACACACGGTGTTAAATGGCCGACCACACTGGTGCCGCCACCGAAGGGGATTAATTGAGTGCCCGTGTCTTTGCTATATTTGAGAAGATTTTGCACATCTTCAGCCGTATGCGGATAAGCTATCCCGTCCACGACAGCATGGTAATTCCCACTTCGTTTGGTCACCCAATCTGGCAAGCTTTGCCCCGTTGAGTGAAGGATACGATCTTCGCTGTTGGT
>JBNLCD010000495.1:241-4490 GCA_050303635.1 Anaerolineae bacterium | reverse complement strand
GGACCAACCCATACGGGTCAACTTGGCGAGTTGTTGTCGAGATCGTATTCGGATTGCCATAACTAGCCTTATATTGAAATTGAATTCTTTTACGTTGGAGAATTGCCCGTCGTAAAACTTGGAGTGTCTGGGGCGTTGTGTTGCCGTGAAGCGCCATAAAACGGATACTCTCCACTAAGTATTCAACCTCTGGGCGTAAGGTGTCAGGCAGAACGGTCATAATTTTTTGAGTGGCCGATTGAACGGCATCATAATATTGCGTGTCAAAATTCTGGGCAACAAAATCAGCCCCAAGAAGCAACATAATGGCTTCATCGGCACTAAAACTTAGCGGTGGCAGAAAGTACCCTTCGACCAGCGAAAACCCTTCACCGGGGACGGCAATAATAGGGATACCGGCTTCATCCAACGCATCCATATCACGATAGATCGTTCGCTTACTCACTTCAAATGTACGGGCTAAATCCTCGGCGCGCACCCACTTTTTTGCTTGGAGCACCAATACAATGGCCAGCAAGCGATCTGTGCGATTCATGACATTCCTTATACAGCTACAGGTCTGTTAAAATTAATGGGTCAAATCATGCTAATTTTACTGTATTTGGATTGACGGTTCCAAAACAACATATGCTGAGCTAAACAGACATCATCGCATAATATGCACTTTTGTTTGGTTATAGCGGGAACCAAAAAGAGAGCACGTAGCTCCCTTTTTCTATCGATTACAATGAATAAGAGGGTTTCCGCTTGAAAACTCTCATAAATGAGGTAATCTGTATCGAACAACTAGCGGAAGAGAAATTTGATGGGTAAAAAAGTAGAAGTAAATGTGGCGGCCCCTGAATTTTCACTGCCAGACTTTGCGGGCAACACGGTCAAACTGTCTGATTTTAAGGGACAAAAGAATATTGTGCTGGTTTTTAATCGAGGGTTTGTCTGACCATTCTGCCGCGCGCATATGGCGCAGTTGCGCCGTGAATATGATCGTTTTGTGGAAAATGATACGGAAATTGTTGTCGTCGGTCCGGATGGCGCGAACGACTTCCTTAATTATTGGACCAAGCACAAACTGCCGTACATCGGCTTACCGGACCCCAAACATTCCGTTTTGAAATTATACGGCCAAGAGATCAAGCTTTTCAAACTGGGGCGGATGCCGGCGCAAGTTGTGGTTGATAAAGAGGGTATCGCCCGTTTTGTCCATTATGGGCACGCCATGGATGATATCCCCAGCAACGACGAAATTCTGGCGAGTTTGGGTGTGGAGATCGAATCATCATAATCAACTTCACACCACCCGGCTAATAAATTGCTCTAAATTGAATGGAAGGCTCTAGACAGTATTGTAGGGTCTTTTTTTATTTGTACCGTACATCCGACACTATTTGTCATAAAAAACAATCTCGCCCACGCCGCGACCATGATAGCCCCATGCGCCCTAATCGAGTTCAGGCAAAATCATCTAACAGTCGCGCCAATTGGGTAATTGATGGGAAAATCGCCACCGCAACCCGCATGGATAACCTATCATTTT
Organism: Anaerolineae bacterium; assembly: GCA_050303635.1. Classification (GTDB taxonomy): domain Bacteria; phylum Chloroflexota; class Anaerolineae; order Aggregatilineales; family J027; genus JAKEEQ01. The sequence goes on along the minus strand of JBNLCD010000495.1, from coordinate 2,956 downwards.
GGCGATGTCACCGACAAGTCGCACCACCGGAATCCAGAATAACGCAAGCGGACTAGACGTGAGATGTCGCAACCGTAACAAAGGCTTATAAACATAAACGAATCCCAAAACGACGAGTAGCAAAAATAGTCCTGAATGAATGGTTGCGCCCGCGAGAAGTGTAAGAGGTAACAAAATCAGGTAAACAAAATACCGTAAGCTGTGGCGTTTCCACCATAAGCCCGCTTTACCATCGCCGCGCGCATAACGAAAATATTGCCAGAAAAATTGACGTAACGTGCGGGAGGGTTCATAGGCCAGCGAGGCGTTCGGCGCAAATGCAGTGGGCAGGTTGTACCCAAATTTGATACGCCACGCAAAAATCAAATCTTCGCAATAATCTAGCCATTCGGGATAGCCGCCGACCTGTTGCCAAGCACTTTTGCGAAAAGCAATGCTCCGGCTATGGGGTAAGAAGTGTTGGGGATCAATTTGATCGGGTAGGCGTGAATCAATTGCGCCAATGGCGTTTTGGAGCAAGGTGTTCGCTTGGATTTGATAGAACCCGCCCACCATCTGAATAGTTTTATCGGTGCGGAGTGGGGCCGTAATTTCAGCGAGCCACGTCGGATGCACCCGCGTACCGGCATCAGTCGCCGCAATAATCTCATTGTGGGCCACGCGCACCGCTAGATTACGTGATATGCTGATATTGCCATGCGGACGAGATAAAATAAGCAGGGGTAATTTATAGAGAAATGGCGTTAATAACTCTACTGTGTCATCTGTACTGCCCCCATCAACGACAATAACTTCATCGGGTGGCAATGTTTGGCGCATGAGGGCTTCAAGCACCCCACAAATATTATCGGCTTCGTTGAGTACCGGAATAATAACCGTAATCATCTGTTTTCGTATCCCTAAATATATCAGTTGACTGTCATTAGGAAGACGAAATGGGGGTTAAAACGTTACAAATTAGAGGGAAACAAAACAAGCGAGTGGCGAGGAAGAAGTGTATTTAGGTTGGCGACGACTTGATCTTACTCTCCCACATAAAATATCTTCTCAATCTTGCTCTCGCCGCATGTTCGCGTTACTCTCAAATTACAAACAATTCGATTGTGAATGCGATCAGGGCATTAACGCAAAGGATATATAATGGGATTAGAGGCGATTGGTTTGGCTCTCATGATTTTTTTCTTGCGGGTGATTAATAATACACTCAGTACGATGCGTATTGTTGTCCTTAGTCGCGGTCAGAAATCCGCGGCTTTTATGCTGGCACTGATCGAGCCACTCATTTTTGCAATTGTACTTGGCAGAGTTATCTCCGATTTGACAAACGTGCTCAATCTGTTCGCCTATTGTACGGGTTTTGCGGTTGGTGGTTACTTGGGACAAACTCTAGAGGCTCGTTTTATTGCCAGTTTTATTACAGTCAATATTGTCTTGAAGGACGAAGAAGGTGAAGAACTTGCCATTAAGCTGAGGGAAGCAGGCTATGGGGTTACCGCGACTCAAGGAACCGGCATTTCGGGCACAGTGACTATGCTTCGGAGTGTTATCACACGGAAGGATGTGACAAAGTTCGTCAATCTGGTACGCAATGTTAGCCCAGAAGCATTTATTACAACCGAAGAAGCGCGGACTGTGTATCGTGGTTGGATCCGTGCGGCAGGGATGTCTCGCTAGCTAAGCTAATATACACTAAATGACAGAAAACAAAACAAGCGAGGTGTGAGGAAGAAAAGTGTGTTTAGGTTGGCAACGACCTACTCTCCCACACCGCTACCGGTGCAGTACCATCGGCGCTAACGGGCTTAACTTACGGGTTCGGGATGGATCCGAGTGGACCCCCGTCGCGAAAGTCACCAACAACACTTTAGAACTTCACTCACACACTCGCTCGTGTGTTTACCTATTTGGTTTTTAATTAACAACTTTTTAGAAGATTTCTTACCTTTTTTGTAAAAAAGGTAAGACCAAAAAACTTTATATAAGTTTTGGTTCCGCTTTTACAAAAGCGGAGCAATCTTTTCATATTTTAGCAAGAAACAAGACAACTAGCCAGCGACATTTTGTGAGGAATTAAGTCCTCGACATGTTTCATCTTTGGTGTATCACTGCTCTTAACTGTCACGTCTGGGGTCTCCGCACCAAATTGTGCGGTTTCCCCACCGTGTCGCAAGAGCCAGACGGCGAAATCATATGTTGAAAGCGCTCGACCATTAGTATCGGTTTGCTACATGTATCGCTACACTTCCACATCCGACCTATCTAGCTGGTGGTCTCCCAGCGGTCTTACCTACTTACGTAGTCAGATACCTTATCTTGAGGTCAGTTTCCCGCTTAGATGCTTTCAGCGGTTCTCTGCTCCGAAGGTCGCTACTCGGCTATGCCGTTGGCACGACAACCGACACACGAGCGCTTCGTCCATCCCGGTCCTCTCGTACTAGGGACAGCGCCTCGCAAGTATCTTACGCCCACAGCGGATAGAGACCGACCTGTCTCACGACGGTCTGAACCCAGCTCACGTACCGCTTTAATGGGCGAACAGCCCAACCCTTGGGACCTGATCCAGCCCCAGGATGCGATGAGCCGACATCGAGGTGCCGAGCCTTGCCGTCGATGTGAACTCTTGGGCAAGACTAGCCTGTTATCCCCGGGGTAGCTTTTATCCGGTAAGCCACGGCCTTTCCACTCAGCGTCGTGGGATCACTATGCCCGACTTTC
>JBNLCD010000495.1:0-231 GCA_050303635.1 Anaerolineae bacterium | reverse complement strand
GGCCAAAGCATCAACAGGCTGGTATTTCACCATTGACTCCACCAAGCCTAGCGGCCTAGCTTCTCAGTCTCCCAGCTATCCTACACAGTTGGTGCCCTAACGCAATAGCAAGCTACAGTAAAGCTCCACGGGGTCTTTTTGTCCTGCTGCGGGTAACGCGCATCTTTACACGTCCTTCAATTTCACCGGGTCCCTCGTTGAGACAGTGTCCTGATCGTTACGCCTTTCGTG
>JBNLCD010000494.1:0-4499 GCA_050303635.1 Anaerolineae bacterium | reverse complement strand
GGAAACAATTTGTATGTACTGGATGCGGGCGCCAATCAAATCTGGCGTTACCAACCAGTCGATCGGTACTACAGTGAATCACCGTCAGAATATTTCACAGATGAACGGCCTGATTTATCATCAGCGGTAGATTTCGCCATTGATGAACAAGGTTTTATCTATGTTCTGTTCAGCGATGGTCATATCAATAAATATGTGGGTGGTGAAAAAGAAAAATTCGCCTATTTTGAAGAACCCATTGATGGCATTCAGGGCGCACGAGCATTATTTGTCGACAATAATCCTATTTCGTATGCCTTGTATATTGCATCTCAAGAAAATGAAGCCCTCTATCAAGTATCTCTAGGTGGTCGGGTAAATTATGGCTTCCGACCTAGTACTTCACCGTTGGATGCATTCCGCAATATCACGGGCGTTTTTGTGGATACATCGCGGAATACCAAACATGTTTATGTTCTTGCGGGGACAGAAATGTACTATCTCAATGGAGATTAAGTGTCAATAACGCCAGATAGCTTTGGATTGAAATTGAATGAGGGCTATTATTAGCCCTCATTTTTGTTAGTCATTTTTCTGCATGTATTTTTCGAGCATAACTCGGCTTTGTTGCTGAACTTTACTTTGCAAAAACGGTGTCCAGCCTAAAAGTTTACCTGTAGTGCCCAAAGCTTGGCTTGACCATCGCCAGAAATTAAAGCTGTCTTGATGGCTAATAATTTTGCCATCCAAAAACTCGAATTTGGCATCAATTATATTGTGGACTTTATTACCCGTTCGGCTGAAGGTATACCATGCTTCCCAATGAGCTTGGCCACTGGTATCATCCGCTTGCACATCCCTAAATTCTATTTTTAAATCAGTACCTCGTTCGCACAACATCCGCCACATAGCCATTGCTTCTTCACCGCGCAAATCAACAAAAACAGCATCACTAAATTGAATGCCGGGATGATAACACCCCAACATACCTTCGGCATCCCGTTTTTGAAAAGCTGAGTAGAAATTGTTAATTAAATCAATATGTGTTTGCATCCGTTAGCTCCCTTAATTAAGCTTTTATGCTCAAAAAATAACAGGTATTGAGGAAGATACAAATCTTTCAATACCCACTTCAATTTTATTGAATTTACTCGGTGGCGGCCTTTTCGCGATAAAGAATCACTTCGCCGACTTCAAGTTTAGACTTCTGGGTAAAGGCTTCTTTGGGTAATTGGCCGCTTTTAGCATGACCTTGGCGGAAAGCATCCGAGGTTGTCCATGCTTCAAAATGTGCTTGACTTTCCCAGAAGGTTAAAACGACATAGGGGTCTTCCGGGCTATCCGGACGCCACAATTGAAATGAAACAAAGCCATCCATTTGGTCGACTAAATTTTCACGGTTGGCGAACCGTTCTTCAAATTGGTCACGGTATTCAGGGTTTACATAAATACGATTACGAACTGCAATCATGTGAAGATACTCCTTCGCAAAATATTAAGGTGGTGGAATAATAATTGCCTTGATTATAGCGGGTGTCGAATGGTTTTGTTATAGGGAAGGCCCAAGGTAGATAATTCATGGATAACTATAGTATTCGTCCGTTAGAACCAGCAGATATTCCTAAATTGATTGATATTCGTCCCGGTTTTGAAACTGATAAAATTATGCGTATCCGTCAAACGGGGACTGGTCATGAAATTGGTTGGGAATTATATGAAGTAACGCTCGAAAAACCCTATAATAAAGGGCATGGCTATGATTTTGATGCGACTGAACGCGAAAATATCCGCCAACGCCTTGCTCAAGACGATACCCTAATCGAAGTCGCCATCGAGCAAGATACCCACCGCATTATTGGCATTTTGGACGTTGAACAGCGTACTTGGAACAATACCGTTTGGATATGGAATATCATGCTTGATGAAAGCGTGCGTGGGTCCGGTATCGGTACCAGAATGATAGAGCGCACCATCGAATGGGCCAAGCGCAAAAAAGCCCGTGCCATTATGTTGGAAACCCAAACCAACAACGTTCCGGCATGTCGCTTTTATGCTAAAATGGGATTTGAATTAGTTGGCATCAATACCATGTTTTACAGCAATAATGATGTTCAACGTGATGAAATTGCGATCTTCTGGGGTTATCCTCTGAAATAATAGAAATAACAAGGTATTAAAATGATTTTTCGCGAAGAGCAACGCTTCACCCAAAGTATTTGGATATGGGTTTTCGGAATTATTCTCGTTGTTTCCATGTTACCCGTTGTTTGGGGTACTTATGAGCAACTTGTCCTAGACAAGCCATTTGGTGATCAGCCAATGTCAGATACAGGTCTTATTCTGACCGATATATTCACTTTTGGTGTTTTGGGTGCAATTGGCGCATTGTTAATTTATGCGCGTTTAATTACAGAAGTGCGCGACGATGGTATTTACGTGCGCTATCCACCCTTTGTTCGTAAATGGGAAGTCTATCAATGGAGTGATTTGGCTCAAATTGAGGTACGCAAATATGGGCCAATTCGTGAATTTGGTGGTTGGGGTTGGCGTTTAGGATTGTTTTTTAAAGGACGTGCCTACAATGTATCTGGCAATCAGGGGCTTCAATTGGTAACTCAATCAGGCAAACGATTACTCATTGGGACGCAACGCCCTGATGAATTGGCTCAAGCCATTGAGCAAGTGCGCAGGTAGTTTCTATCAAAAGTTAATAAACGTCGAGAATTTCGCTTGGAGGCGTACCCATCTGTGTTAACAACACCTAAATTTGATATTAATCGGGCTGTAATTCGTGAAAATTCACTGACTCCGCCGTTAACCAACCCAAAACTTATTCCTATTTCTGAAGCTCAGCAAGTCTATGAATTTTCCTCAGAAACGCCGATGTTTTTGACCGAAGTTGGTGATCATCATTTAGCATTTACAACCATGCATCTTGCCTATCATCATGTCGCCCAAGGCCTAATTGAGGATATGCCGTGGATGGTTTCATTTTGTCTCATATGTAATGCCGGCTTCTGTTTTTCGCCGATTATCGATGGGCAAGTGCATGAATTCGCTGAAATAGGCTACTATAACGCCATGACCATTTTAGCGGACAAAGAAACCAATTCTATTTGGCATCATATTACAGGCGAATGTATGCATGGTGACTTGATCGGACAATCCCTGCAACGGCTCAATGTGTTGCAACATGCCACATTCCAGCACATCCTAGAAAATTATCCCGACGCACTATTTGCGGTCGCGACATTGGATGCTGAAGCTAGCGAAACAGCCCAGCAATGGGAAGACTATCGACACCAAACGGATGCCCAATTACCTGAGAGTTGGGCAGTAACGATGGCACCGCAAAATCTGCGTTTACCAAATATGGAAGCGGGCTTAGGTATTTGGGATGGTAACACAGCTCGTTTTTATCCCTATCGAATATTGCACGCGCATAATAATGTAATTTTTGATAATTTTGGCGAGCGACAACTTGTTATTTTCGAGGATGCTGAGGCTGATTTTCCGACAGCCTTTTATACTGGCGCGACGTCAGCCGAATTGCGCGGCGACACGATCTTACTAAATAATGGTGAAAAAATCCGAAATTTTATACTTTATGGTGCCGATGATAAACCGAAGATGAGTGAACGCCCACTTCAGTTATTTCAGCGTTATTATAGCTTTGCATTTCTGTTTCCAGATAGTGACATTTTTGACCAATAGCACTTGAGCGTGGTTTTTCTCAACGTAAACAAAAAAGCGCGAACTGTTTGGTTCACGCTTTTTGATTCTCAACTAAATCCAATAGATTATTGGTTAAGCTTCATAACCATTCGCATCGCCATTAGTGATTTCGCGAATTAAGCCTTCAGTCAAGAGATAGTCAATAACATCCAAGGCATTGGTTTCAGCCGTTTTATCAACTGTTTTCAATGTAATTTCAGGATTATTTGGCGGTTCATACGGTGCGTCAATGCCGGTAAAGTTCGTGATTTCACCACGGCGCGCTTTAGCATAGAAACCTTTGGTGTCACGATCTTCACAAACTTCAAGCGGTGTATCAACGTAAATTTCGATGAAGTTTTCAGCGCCAATCATATTACGTACATCATTCCGGGTGGCGCGATACGGACTGATGGCCGCACAAATAACAACACCACCGTGGCGTACGATTTCCGAAGCCACATAACCAATCCGGCGAATATTGGTGTCACGATCTTCAGGACTAAAGCCAAGCCCCTTAGAAAGATGAGTCCGCACCACATCACCATCTAAGATTGTCACCCGTCGACCATATTCCAATAACTTGGTCGTCAAAATATCAGCGGTTGTGGATTTACCGGAACCACTCAAGCCCGTAAACCAAAGGCACATCCCTTGTTTATGGCGGGGTGGATAACGATCAGCTAAAATTTCAGCAACTTCTGGACGCGTAAACCATTCTGGCAACAAACGACCTTGTTTTAAATAATCTTCGCGAACTTGAGTCCCAGAAATACTGGCTGTTGCGCTACCGGCGGGAACCTTCG
>JBNLCD010000493.1:0-4517 GCA_050303635.1 Anaerolineae bacterium | reverse complement strand
ATTCTAACGCTCCTTGAAGGTCTACAACTTGGGGCTGATCTTAACTCGACATAAGATGTGGGTAACGATCAGGGTTTTAACCTGCGGTGCTTGTAATTGACAAAAAATTCTTATCTTAACGGTATTGGATTTCAATCCCCTGCGCTCAATTCTTCAACAATCACGCATTCAAATCAGTACCCCCGCTCACCCAAACATGGGTGAGCTGTCCGCAGGACTGAGGGGGCAGTTTACAACAATTCCACATCCAACGGCTCCGCAAAATCATCCAGAAATTCAGGCCGAATATATGGCAACATGTCGCCGAGTTGCTCTAAGCGTGCCACCAAGGACGAATAGGGGATAAAGCGACAGATTTCTTTGAGCGGTGGTTGCAAACGTGTAAATGTCGGGCGGTTAATCTCGGTGCGCACTTTATCACGACGTTCGTCCGGGGCCACAATATACAAATCAATATTGATATTGGGTTGCATGGACACCAAATCCGCCATGCGCAATAAACCCGAATACACCGCCGACGTGTGCTCAACTTCAAAAGCGGCAATAATGGTGTTGCCTTTGAGCCATAACACGTCAATCACTTCAATGGTGCGGTTCGTCGCTTCATCAAATTGCACAGGCAATTCACGCCGTACACGCGGCATTTCTTTGAAGACTTGGTTTTTATAAGTGCGTCCCCAATCATTTTTCGCCACCCACACATCCAAACCCATCTTGCCCCCTAAATCAAGCAAACGCCATTGAATTTCTTCATGACTTAGCGGTTGATTTTCAGGCGCGGGCACCGGCTCAATTAGCATGGTTTCAGGGATGGTCACATCGCCGGATTTTGTCTCATATACTGGAATCCGACTTCGCTCCAATTGCCGACGATCGTATTCCAAAAATACGGGGTTATCGAGTGCTTCGGATAGCGCGTCCATCACCACTTCAGCGTCGTGATCACTTTCTTGCATAGGAGAGGTACGAAAGTGACCGGACCATGCGCCTGGATGGGGCAAATCTTGGAAGTAGGACAAGTCATCACTTAAGGAACGAACAGGCACCGCAAATTCGGGTGGCACATCCATCACAATGCGCACCGGCACGCGACTTGGCAACACCACTTCACTCCAAATCGGCACATCGTCTTCATATGGTTGCCCGGTAACTTCTAACACGGCAAAAAAACGCGAAATACCAATCATATAGCATATAAAATGGTCACCCGGTCGGATTTTTTGCACAGTCTTCCAGCGCGAGGCACGGAAGCCCGTAATCTTACCGCCTGCGTCCAAAAATTCTTGCCAGGTATTCCACGTAAATAAATGCAACCATGTTGTCATGTCTGCGCCAAAATTCCAATCCATGCTGAAAAAAATCTGGGAGGTCAAATCACTCAATATTTACCTTGTAAGGTATCATTCTTGCCGCCAAATGTACACGGTTTTTAAAGATGAATTGATGACATGCCGGCCAGCATATAGGCTATCCCTCCAGAATTCTGTTAGTAAGTAGATTTACGTAGGAACGGGATACAGCCCGTCCGCGAAATCTTGAGGCACTTGTTTCAGTTGACCAGTACACGAATGTCTAACAACCTACTTGCCAGTCCTCGTTAATCACTTAAAAAAGCCATGGCGTTTTCCAGAACCAAATCAGTTTGCTCGTATAAAACCGCGTGGGAAGCTTCTGGAATAACCCGCGTCTCTACATTCGGGATATATTGTTTGGCATGTTGAATAGCGTGCTCACAGGCATAAATAACCTCATGCTCACCAATCATGATAAGGGTTGGCTTTTGCAATTGTTTTAGCTCAGACGGACGAAAACGATGTGGTGCGGGTTGCACGGGGATAAGATGCTTAAATACAAGTTGCATCACACCCACAATATCCTGATTGACGGGCGACGTGGGAGCCGACATAAATTTCACCACCGTACTAATCCGTTGTTGTGTCGGATTCAAAGCGGCCCAAATACTCCACAATAAAAATTCATAATTGAGGCGCACAAAAGAGGCGGGAGCCAGACTAACAATTTTATGAATCCGCTCAGGCGCATATATACCCATCATCAAGGCTAACCATCCACCTAAAGACAACCCTATCAGATGCGCTCTAGAAATACATAGACTATCCATGACATGCGTAAGCCATTGCACTTCGGCCGGACCTTGGTGAAAGGCGCGTTTATAATGGGTTTTACCCGCTTGGCCGGGTAAGTCTGGCACAATCACGCGATAATATTTGCTAAGTTCAGGGGCAATCGTAAACCAAATTCCGGCATGATTTAATGCGCCGTGGAGGAGAATAAGCGGTGGGGCATTTTCATCGCCTAAGACTAAGGCATGGGTATCACCTTGGGGGGAAGGGATTTTTATACTTTGCGGAGTAACCGTCCAACGTTCGGTTAAAAGTCGATCATAATCAGCCACAACAGCTTCATAGCCAGCTAATGATTTGAATGCGTGTGGATAAGCGCCCATCAATCTCTCCTCAATCTGTAGAGTGATCAATATTAAGTAATTATGGTCCTAACTTCAATTGTTCGCCACGCCTTCGACGAGACGTTGTTGCACAAAAATTTGATAGTCCTCACCCATTGGCAAATCTAAATCCTGTTTAATGCGCCGCCTTTCGGTGAGTGTTTTTTCATCCGTAATCGGATTATGTCCGACTTTTTCATAGGTTTCCCAATATAGACCCGTGCCTCGTTTCTGCCAATTGGGCACATCATTGAAGTTGATGCCCCGTTGAAAAAGAAATTCGTTCTTTTCCGCGCGCGACAAATTCCGTAATTCCCGGTCAGCTTGTCGAGCCGTCTTCCCTTCGTCGCGCAGTAGCCAATAGCAATGGGCACTCAAAGCATTACGTGTTGCATCAGCTTGTCGCCAACGAAAATAATCTTCTACATGGGTTTCTAGTGGTAACTGCGAAATCCGACAATCAAACACACCAATATGATTTGCTAACATTGAAAATTTAGCGCTGGCTTCACCTGCTAAGATTGAATTTAATTTGCGTGTTTTACGTCCAAACGCAGACTCATCATGATGGAACAATAATGAAATTTCATCGCTTTGGGTGTAGCCATATATAACGCGAAAGCCAGCTTCCATAAGATAGGTTGTAGTTTCAACCATCATATCCCGAAATTGGCTATCAAAAGGCCGCTCAAAATTCAGAATCTCTTTGGTTAGCTTCGTAAATGTTCGCCCATCTAATCGCGCCACCAGCCAAATGCCGGGTAAAACGATCACATCATGATTGGTTTCGAAGTGTCGCATATAAGTATCTAAAGTATTAAAGTTCATCGGATTGCCATGCTTTCACATTGAACATATCATCTTCAATTTTGACATAATAAAGGTGATGAAAGCCCTCATCATATGTTGGTATTTCAAGTTTACTATACGTTGCGCGCACGCCAGCTTCTGGAATTTCTTCTTTGCCGCTCCGCAAAGCATTGCGAGCCAACGCATCTTCAAGTTTAGACCGGAAATAATAGCCCTTGATCGTAAATCCATGGGCCAAGGCCGGCCCAATATAACGCGTACGATCTTCCCGTGTGACATTGGTATTATCAATCACACACTTGGCTTTACCCTTGAGACAGGCTTCAAAAAGGATTCCCTCGCGGCGACGGGTCCGGAGCATATCCAAATTGAGGCGTACATGGGTCCTATAGAAATTCTGCAAATAAAATGTGGATTTGCCCGTGGCCTGAATCCCAATAAAAATGACTAATTCCATCAATACACTTACTTAGCTTTAGACTGATTCAATCGCTTCAATAACTTGCCGCGTGGTGGGTCGATCTGATTGATGTTGCGCCAGCATTGCTAAAATAACATCTTTGAGTTGGTCTGGTAAATTGGTATCAATTGTCGTCGGACTTTCATGCAAATACGGCTCAATATCTGCTAAAGTCTCGGCGGTGCGGAAGGGATATTTTCCGGTCAAGACCTCATACATAACCACACCGAGTGCCCAAATATCCTCATCGGGATGATCAGGCGTGGGTGCTTCAGCCAAAAATGCTTTGACCTTTTCCGGCGGAGTATACAGTTTGAGTTCATGTGTCCGCCGATCCCGATAGAGCGCTGGACGATCAATACTCAGGGTAAAACCGATAAGCACCGGGACAGGGGTTTCAAAGGGACGCGGTGGCACACGGAACATGATATTTTCCGGCGTGATATTCTGATGCACGTAATTCCGCAAATGCAGATAATCTAAAATAATGGCAATCTGATAGAAAAATTCCAGACGCCAATCCAAATTAAAACGCGTATCTGCCCAGATATCGTCTAAATCGCCGCCGCCCAAATACTCCATCGCAAAATAATAGGGATTATTTGGCAAATGATGGGTGCGACCCAAGCGCTGTACGCCTGCATTGGTGTGAATCGGCAAAATACGCGGTAAATACGGGAGAATGGCAGGTCAAGTAGAGAATGCGAACGGTGGAAAAGGCGGTAGAATGGTAGGAAAAAGCACGCAGTACCAACAAATCAGCGCACCTGACTGGGAGGG
>JBNLCD010000492.1:0-4527 GCA_050303635.1 Anaerolineae bacterium | reverse complement strand
TACCCTCATTACCTACTTCAATTCCACACCATTTTCCTTGTCAGGCACTTTATTGCAATCTTTTGTCGCTTCATCGACTTCCAGTTACGCCTCAGTGGCAATTCTCGATGGAGGCAGTAATGTGATTTTTGAAGCACGCGTTGACTTCGACTGTACAGGTGTAGCAGATGGCAGTCCAGCTAACTTTACCATTTCATATCCTGTGTCATCGCCTGCGTGTCCGTGGTCAATATCTGCTACTCCACCGACTAGCATGAACGTACCGAATCTCAGTCTTGTTCAGATCAATACGAGCCAAGCGCAACCCGCCTACGAATCACCGGGTGGCAATGTTGTACGTGACGCTGGTGGCAATGAACTTTGGCTCCCGCATGACTACGACGGTAACGGCTTCGATACCTATACAGTTACCGAAGTTACAATGGTCGATGGCCAATACTGGTTGGGGTTGTTTATCGGTAGCGATACTTGGGTTTATGTGCCCTATGATGCTGTTACGCCATTGGCTCCGATTCCAGATATTGAGTAAACTGTGAAGACTTGGTTTCTTCAGTCGTCTTGAACAGAAATACAAAAGACCAAAGGGCACATAACTTTGGTCTTTTATTTGTGATGGTTAGGTTGTCACAAAATCGAGCAGAACCTGATTGAATTCATCTGGTTTTTCGACACTCGGAAGATGGGCGGTATTTTCGATCACAACATATTGAGCATGTGGAATTTCTTCAGCCATGAGTTGCATTGACCGCACGACTTCAGGATGATCAAGATCGCCGACGACCAACAAGATTGGCTGTTTGACTTCGCCTAAGCGCGTAACAGCAGGTGGATTGAGAGGGTTGAGCGGTTGACTATCGCCAATAAAGAAGGTGTTGCGCGTCATCGGTACTCGATTCATTTCTGTGACCTTAGCGCGTATGGAAGCATCTACTTCATTTGATTCACGGTACATACCATCAAACCAGATACGAATCGCTAGCTCGGTTGCGTGTTCAAAATCACCACTTTGCATGGCCCCGATCATATCGAATAGATACCGAGGTGGTTCGCCTTGCATTTCAAACCCGCTCGGTGAACTGCACACCATCACCAGACTCTTGACCATTTCTGGATGTTCGAGCGCTAAATCAAGCACCGCCGTACCGCTCATCGATGAACCGACCAAATGAGCACTGGTAATGCCAAGTTTCTTTAGCAATTGATATAAATCATCATAACGTGAAACTGGTCCCGTAATCGGTTCAGATTGACCAAAGCCGCGCATATCGAAGCGTACGACGCGAAAATATTGCGTAAAAACATTCCATTGCGCATCCCACATACGACTATCGACAAATCCTGCATGGGCCAAGACAAGCACCTCACCCTGACCTGCTATTTCATAATAGACATCGGTGCCATTCACATTGATGAACCCACTTTGCGTATCTTGAGACATTGTTTTTCCCTCTGCTAAATTAATTGATTAGGTTCTACATCCTTATGGTAAACTTAGTTGGGTGACACCTTGTGTCACTCAAAATTTTAGATCTAAAAATTGGGGGATTTTGATGCGCGCGGACCGTTTGGTATCACTGGTTTTGTTGTTACAAACACGCGGAAAAATGACAGCGCAAGCACTCGCCGCTGAATTGGAAGTCTCGCGGCGCACTATTTTACGAGATATTGATGCACTTTCATTTGCGGGCGTGCCGATCTATGCGGAAGGTGGACATGGCGGCGGGATTGCACTGGATGAAAACTATCGCACGACGTTAACAGGTCTGCAAGAATCCGAAATTCTGACGCTCATGATTAGCGGGAGTACGCAAAATTTGCAAGATGTGGGATTGGCCAATGCCGCCGAAACCTCCGTTCTAAAATTATTGGCGTCCCTGCCGCAAGCCCACCAACCCTCAGTGGAACATATGCGTCAGCGAATCTTAATTGACCCCGATTGGTGGTGGCATGAAACCCAACCCATGCCCCATTGGGAAAAGTTACAGCACGCAGTCTATGAGGATTGGTGCATCCAAGTTACCTATAAGAATTATCGTGATGAAGTCGTTGAGCGTACGCTTGAACCGTATAGCTTAGTCACCAAATCGAGCTTTTGGTATTTGGTGGCGCGTCGCGCTGGGGAATTTCGAACCTACCGTGTCACCCGAATTCAAGATTTAGAGATTCTCGATCAGCATTTTACGCGTTTACCAGATTTTGACCTGCCCACCCATTGGCGAAGCTACTTGCAGGATTTCGGGCAAAATTTCAGACTCTATGAATTTACGATCCATTTAGCGCCGCAACATTTAGGGTTTATTCGTCAAATTGCGGCGGGACGGCATCAAGTTTTAGATGAGACGACTGCAGAGGGGTGGCTGATTATCAAATTCAAGCTCGATTCATTAGACTTTGCACGGATGCTGGTGGTGGGTTTAGGCAAAGATGTCTGGGTCGCAAAGCCAAGGGAATTGCGCGAAATAGTTATCCAGACAGCAGTTGATGTGCTGGACAAAAACAATTAAGAGGGATGGTATGGCTATATGTTAAATAGACTCCAAGTTCAAGATTTAAGTTATGATAGATATGTATCATGGAATATTAGCTTGGGAGAGCATGATCATGAAACGTATAACTATTCTGATTATTATGTTAACCATTCTATTGACAGGGATAAGTAGTCCGGCTTCAGCTGGTGTCACTTTACCAAACGTAACTGTTGCGTGTGATACTGCCGGCAATTTAGTTATATCTTGGGACAATAACTACAATGAAGTGGTTATTTATGTTGAAGATTCGGTAACTTGGTACGAAAATAGTTATTTTACTGCCGCAGGGAGTGAGACATTCACTGGCCCAGACACATTCTACTTCGACGTTATCTTATTGCCCTACGAGGAAGGGTTGGCTGAGGGTAATGTTACTTGTGAACCCAGCGAAGCACCCGTTGAATTCTATTGTTTCCCGGATGGGCGTGTTAATCGTAACTGTGGTGCGCCGATTGCCATTTATCTAGCTCAAACCAATGATGGTTGGAATATACATGTCTTTGAAATCATTGAAGCGACCAGAGGCGACCTCTATGCGTTCATAAAAGCTGAAGAAATTGATGATGAAGGCGTGCATATAGGCGATCTGTATGTGATAGAGTGGACTGATGATACTTATGTTGCGTTTTTCCCACGAACCAACGGTAAAGTGTATTGGTTATGGTTTAGCCTATCGCGGGATGAACCATGGTTGGGTGAAGGCGATATCGAATTCTAGTCGTCAAACTTAAATCACTCATCCGCTATTAAAGAAAAGACCGGAACTACGAGCTCCGGTCTTTTGATATGATGTACGTCAACGTTAGTCTTCTTCGATGCTTTGCCGCGAATAGGGCCAAAGGTAGGCACTCACGACAACTTCGTAATCAAAATCCCCATCTTGAAAGCGATAGGTACGATTCCAGGTTGAATCATTTGCGGCCATGTCTGCTAGCTCAGCAGGTGTAATGCGTTCGTGCACTTCAGCAATAGATGTGGCCTCATCAAATAAATCATAAATAATCACCCCGGCATTGATTAGAGTAGCACCCGCCGCCGCCACCGCGAGAGCCATTGCCCCCACGGGATTTGACACTACAAATGGCGCGCCAACCGTAGCAATACCAGCCACGAAACCGTTGAGGGTTGAGGCAAATTCTAAAGCCGCTTCATTGTCAGCCACTTCATCCAGTGTGAAGCTGACCCACACGTCGTGATCTGCCAAAGCGTAGATCTCTAGCCACCGAAATGCACCAGCATCTATGACATCGCCCTTATCCATGGTGCCGTAGTCCGCTTGCAGATCGAATTCATAGACTTTAAATTCGTTGCTAGCGTCAGCCGAGTCCCACTCGCCTGTGGATTCACTCAATTGATAGATAAAAAGAATTTCATCCACAAAGAGGCCGTCTTCCACTGCATCATGGACGGTAATTTCACGCACAGAGAAAAATGTGCGATAGCCATAATAATCCTCGGAACCATGGACACGCACCGTGTCATTGGACATACGCCGAACCAATAATCGCTCCCGACCAAGGACAGTATCAATAATCAGCACGGGATCATATAGATAATCATAATCAACGACCGGAAATTGGTCATACGGAATAAAAATCTCAATTTCTTCATGATAATCCGGCGTATAGGTGGGCTCAATTTCAGTTAGGCCGTATAGTAACCCTGATTCGCCGCTCGTATAGGCCTCATCTCCCGTGTCATTATAGAGATAGGAATCGCCGGACTCATTCCATGCCCAGACCACAACTTGTAAATCGACCTCAACCAGATTATCAAATGAGGCATCGATGAAATAAGTGACACCATCTGACCCAAAACGCACACTAAAATCATTGATTTCAATATCATCATTTTCTTGCGCTTGAACAGTTTGGGTATCAGGCGTGTTGATTTTGTTAACAACTTGTGCGGCGACATTGTCTGCTTCTTGTTCGTACTGATCACCGGCTGGCCCGACCGTGAGTTTTGGTTGCAAGCTTGCCAGTGCTTGATTGCCAAT
>JBNLCD010000491.1:358-4530 GCA_050303635.1 Anaerolineae bacterium | reverse complement strand
TGAAAATTCTGACCCCCGGAGATCAAGCCCCGAATAGTGTTGTCGTCAACACAGAAAATCAAAATGTTAATCTAGGTGATTTGTGGGCAGATGGCCCCACCCTCTTAGTATTTTTGCGTCACTTTGGTTGTATTTTCTGTCGGGAACGTCTCAATCAACTTGCCCGTAATCGAGAAGAAATTGAAGGAGCGGGTCTGCGCATCGTGGCTGTCGGAATCGGTGAAGCTAAGCACGCCGAACAATATTGTGCACCGTTGGTTCCGAACACCCTTTGTCTGGCCAGTGAAGATGCCTCAATTTATCAGACTTACGGGTTTTCCCATGTTAAACTCGGCGACATATTAAGCTTCACGGCTGTTAAAAATACAGTGCGCGCCTTTACCACGTCGCCAGTAATGCGGGAAACAACTGGCGATTTTCGCATGATCGGCGGCACGTTAATTGTAGATACAGAGGGCATAGTGCAGTATGCCTACTATAGCAAGACACCCGGTGATCATCCGCCATTTACTGCGGTCTTGACCAGAGCTCGCGAAATCTTTGAGACAAAGTCATAATTTACAAGATCATATCAAGCATTGCCTATGAGTCCTGTCTAGATTGATATTTTCGTAAGAAGTAAAAGCGTCGCATCATTCTAATAATTGTCCACGGGTGGCATTCAAGTATTTAGATATAGCGCGAACAAGGCATTCTCACTTGCCAAGCGCACTTTAGCCGAGTAACATAATTTTATCAATAAATATTCAAAAAACTAAAAGGTCAAGCATGGCAACTGATAGTTTCGGTAGAAATATCCACTATTTACGCGTATCGTTAACCGATAAGTGTAATTTGCGTTGTGTCTACTGTATGCCGGAAGATATGAAATTTCGTCCCAATGCTGAGTTAATGCAGGATGATGAAGTGCTGACTTTTGTTAAATTATTTGCCAGCCTTGGTTTTGATAAATATCGTCTAACGGGTGGTGAGCCAACCATTCGTGAGAATATCGTGGATATTGTCGGCGGCATGAAAAGTATTGAAGGGGTAGAGCACATTGCCCTCACTACCAATGGGATTTTGCTGGACAGATTAGCCGAACCACTCGCCCAAGCAGGCGTTGACCGGGTTAACATCAGTCTCGATACGCTCGACGCGACTAAATTTAAGCGTATCACGCGTTGGGGCAGTCTCGACGAAGTTTGGGCCGGTGTTGAAGCTTCTGAACGAGCGGGTTTAACTCCCATCAAAATTAATGCCGTTGTCGTGCGCGGTTTCAATGATGAAGATGTGGTTGATTTGGCACGACTCACACTAGAACACGCGTGGCAAATGCGCTTTATTGAAATGATGCCCTTCGGGGATGTCACGGGATTTGCGCAAGCGCAAGTCGTTACTACTGCCGAAATTCAAGAACGGATTCAAGATGAGTTGGGCGAATTGACATTGCTAAATGGTGGTCAACTCGATGGCGAGGCGCAAATTTATCAATTACCGAATGCGCACGGAACGCTTGGTTTCATTAGCCCGATCACCCATCCATTTTGCGCAAGTTGCACCCGTGCCCGCTTAACCGCTGATGGTGTTTTACGCTTATGCTTGCTCAAAGATAAAGAAGTTGACCTCTTAACACCCCTCCGCGCTGGGGCTAGCCTCGAAGACCTCCGGCAAATGATCCTTGATGGCGTATGGCACAAACCGTGGGGACATCAATTAGATGAAAATATCATTCCGGTCAATCGCGTGATGAGTCAAATCGGGGGATAATTCCCTTCGCTAGTTTAGCGTCGCGCATAATAACGTCGCACGGCCTCGCCCATCCCACGCGTCGTAAAATAATTGACTGCATAGCCCAATACTAAACCGACTATTGGAATGAGTTTAGCAAACGATTTTTCGGCAACCTCAACCATCACACGTCGATAGAGTCCGCGACTCAAACGATGTCCGCTGGATACCGCCATATTTTGGGCGGCATGCGTAACTTGTAATTTCAGCGCATCGGGTAATGCTAAGGCAGTTGAGGTCTGCGGGGTCTCATACACCCATGCCAAAAACTGCACCATTGTGTTTTGAATGCGGGTTGAAGCATACATATCAATTGTTAGTCCAAAGGGCAGGACAAAAATTCCACCCACACTTGTAAGCGCCCCAATTACGCCTGTACGGCGGGCTTGTTTATTGATAATCCGTTGGGCCAATTCCGCATTGGATTCATGCGGATGTTTATTGCGGAGTTTCAGAAAATCGGCGCGCATCTCATCGATATTCGGGGTGACATATTTGCGGCCATAAACAATAAGCCACACCGTGAAAAAGCTAACAACTAAAATAGGTAGCACTGAACACGCCACCATAATACCTATTGCGAAGTAGATTGTTTGGGTATCCAAATAAGGCATCCTTCACGCTTACTAAAAAAGATGGAGCTTGCTGAATTTCTATTTAAACAAACGCATCTTAGATTAGTATTTTACCGTAGCAAATTAGCTAATTTTAGTTCTGGAATACAATCTGGCCATTTTGATCTCTATTTTTTAATTTCCAGCATCGTGTATAACTAAATCTGCGCGATAGTCTAGAACCAAAGTTCCAATGTTTTCACGCTTAAATGCCTTTGACCTCTGACTGGTCGTAGATTGGCAGAATAATCTTTTCTGCCATGTCATATTTATCCTATTTACTAAACAGGTTTCCTAAAACTTCCAATCACCGCTTTGCACGTATTCCATCCCGCAGAAGCGAGCAACTATAATTTCTCATCAAAATAATTGGCGAAAATGGACGGTTATTGCGTACAATAAGACGTGGTAGACTCATGATGAGTGAGTCTCACTCCAAACAGGGTGAGAAGATTTAGAATAGTTTTTATTAAGAACATTTGCCTTTTGGTGAGCGAAAATATGACAGATTCTCCACGTCAGAGTATGTTTGATAATCGGTATCGGTATGATTATATTTATCCACGCGGACGCTCCGGCGAGACTTTACGCGCTTGGGATACCCGCGACAATGACCGTCCGGTGGTTGTGAAACGTCCTGCGCCACAAGACGCCCCACCGATGCGTGCCGCCCAAGAAGTTAGTATCCAGACCGAACGTAAAGCACTCGAACGTTTGACCGGCCATCCTGTGTTAGCTGGACTACGCGGACATGGCAGTTTTCGAGTTGGTGGCCAAACCCACGCCTATATCGTACTTGAACGGGCTTATGGCGAAATCATCGGGGATGTTGTCTTGGACTTGGCCGAACGCAATAACGAACGCCTTCCGCTTCTTGAAACGCTCAATATCGTAGATGAGTTGCTTGATTTGCTTATTCGGGCCCATGATGAGCAAGTTGTTTACAACGATGTCGATGCCAAACATCTCTTTTGGGATCGGGAGAATTATAAGCTCACCGTGATTGACTGGGGGAATGCCGTTCTACTTGACGAAGGTAGTGCGAGCGGTGTCAATCGCCAAACTGATGTTTATCAAGTCGGGGAACTTCTCTATTTTATTTTGACGGGCGGTGCTCGTCTTGATAGCGAAACCGATGTCGACGGTCAATATCGGGTCAATTTTGGCGACGATATGTTAACCATTCCGCCGGCTTTACAAAATCTCATTACCCAAGCCACCCATCCTAACACGCGTAAACGTTATAGTACCTTGAGTGAACTCCGGCGTGATTTGGCGGCTAGTCGGGAAAATTATCTGCAACAACGTGACGGTTTATTGGATGAGATCGAAAAATCACTGCAAAAACCCTTAAGTCGCCATGAATTAGAAGAACTCACCACCCAAATTGAAAAAGCATTAGCGATGGATCCCGGTTTTCCGCGCAGTCGTGGTCTGCAACGGAAAATTCTGGGTCAGCATCAACGTCTGGCACTAGAAGCCGATATTGATGTGGCCAAGATTTATCTCGAAAATGCAAATTGGGCCCGCGCCAAAGAATTAATGCTTGATTTGCGGGAAAAATCGGATGATATGTCGTTGCCATTGATTGACTTTATCATTTCAGCGGCTGATTTAATGGCTCAGCGCCATCGGCAAGCCGCCCCACCCACTTTGGCCCCTGCTTTGGACGCTTTGTTGCAAGGTGATGCCCTCAAGGCGGGGCAACGTTTAATGGCCGAAGTGAATGGTCAACAACCGGATGATGACCAATTTCTATTGGCCGACCGCATGTCAGCACTGATTCCA
>JBNLCD010000491.1:0-348 GCA_050303635.1 Anaerolineae bacterium | reverse complement strand
ATTCCAGAAGTGCGCTTTTTACATCCACCCTTGCGGAGTTTGCAAGCGAAATTAGAAAACTTGTCAAATTCTGAAAAATCTCTAGGGCGATTGGCTAAAATCAATGACCTGTTAACCGCCCAAGCCACACCCAGCTTACAAGATTTGATCAATCGCTATCAAACTGCCGAGCAAGAACTCAATGATTTGCATGTTTTGCTCGATAAGCTTACCCAAGAAAATAATTTAGCTTATGAAGATTTGCTCGACCCACTCGGTCGAGCTCAGTCAGCGGCCCAAGCTGTGCGTCAGCATATCGAAGTGGCCAGTCGCCATGTTTACGGGAATCCCAATCAAGCGGGGACAGCG
>JBNLCD010000490.1:0-4533 GCA_050303635.1 Anaerolineae bacterium | reverse complement strand
AGTTGGGTAATTGGTTGATGGAGCGCAATAATGCTTTTAAACTATCTGGCGTGTCTTCGCAAAAACTGATAATTTGTAACCGGAGAATATCAATCGGTAAATGTTGGAGATTGAAATCTTCAATCTGGACTGGTAAAAAACTTTTCCCAAGTGCTCCCGCATAATTACTTTCCAATTTGCACGGTCTGGAATCAAGCCAGTCCTGCGTGAGCGCAATCAAAAATATATCCGTGGAACGAATAGCCTCTAGAATCCCGCTCCACCAATCCGCTCCACCGGATAATTCTTGATCAAACCAGACATCATGTCCAAAATCATCTAATTCAACAGCGAGGGCCTGTACTTTTTCACGGTTTTTACTGCTGTAGCTGATAAAGATTTTCATTATATTTCGCTTTCATCAGTCAAATGAGAACAATTATTAGGGTCTAATTGATGATGAATCTGCAATGTTTTTATAACGTATAGCGTGTGTGATAGTGCTTCAAGTGAAGTTTATCCTCAATTTATCAGGATTTTGACACCGCCTGAATTATAAAAATAAAGCGCCACCTAATTTTCCCAGATGGCACTGAATAACCTGTCTCATAATTGACGGAGCGTGTCGACCAAGCACATACAGTTAAACCGAGAATCGAAGCAGGCTAAAGCCTGCTTGTTTTTATAATGAGCGGTATGGTTTCAACCTACCGCGCTGACTTTGCCATAGCTAATTCGAGGCTTACCAGATCACCTCAACCTCAAACCCAGATTTTATTCCGGCACAATCTCGATAACCCAGCGCCGGACTTCCTCAAGGAGTTGTTCCTGCGTATAACTCCCTTTTTGGATAATTTGCCGCACGGATAATTGCAGTTCTTCTTGCGCTTCAGGAGTCAAATCCATCGCCGTGACAACCACCACTGGAATTGACTGCCAGCGTTCATCTTCACGCAAACGCCGCAAGAATTCAAAGCCGTTCATCTGAGGCATCATCAAGTCCAGCATGATAAGTTCCGGTTGTATATTTTCCAGAGCTTCAAGGCCCGCCAAACCATTAATCGCCTCATTGACTTGCCATCCATCCGTTTCAAGCATATCGCGCATCATCTGACGGGTCGAAGCATCATCTTCCACAATCAAAATGGGGCATGGTCGCGTTTGACACCGATAGCGATTCACAACGCGTAAAATCTGGTCTTTATCAACGGGCTTGGTGACATAATCCGCCGCCCCCAGCGCATAACCCATATTCCGATCACTCAAAATTGTGGTCATAATCACCGGAATATCTGCCAAGGCTGGCGTGGACTTAATCTTATTGAGCACCGCCCATCCATCCATTCCCGGCATCAACACATCCAGCATAATGACTTGCGGATGATATTCTTCAGCCAAACGCAAACCATCTTGACCATTATTAGTGGTGATTACGTGGAAATGATCATCTTCCAGATAATGCTGAATACTTTCTAAGACCGCTTCATCATCATCAATCACCAGAATAATGCTCTTGTTCATAGCAATTTGATCGTGGGTGCCGGTGGCAACTTTCTTCATTTCACCGGTGCCAACCTTCGGCGCAACACTTTCAATCGGAAGCCAGACCGTAAAGATTGAACCTGCACCTTCTTCACTGCTGACCTCAATATAGCCACCCAGCATTTCACAGAACCGTTTGGAAATGGTCAAACCGAGGCCCGTTCCACCATATTTACGGGTCGTTGAAACATCCGCTTGGGTAAATTCCATGAAAACTTTGCTGAGCTGTTCAGGCGACATCCCGATACCGGTATCAGTCACCTTGAATTCAATCCCTGGCTTGGCTTGATAATCGAGCGGCGTTACATCAAGGGTAACCGTGCCTTGTTCCGTAAACTTAGCGGCATTGCTCAATAAGTTGAAAAGCACCTGTCTCAACTTAGTCACATCCGAATGCATTTGGGTTAACTGCGGTGAAATATTGGCAACCAGTTTATTTTGATTCTTGGCCATCAAAGTATGCGCTGTCCGCACAATGGTTTCCAGCAATTCATCCAGCGCAAAAGTCTCCAAATAGACTTCCATCTTACCCGCTTCAATCTTGCTGAGATCAAGCACATCATTAATTAGCGCCAGCAGGTGTTGGCCATTATCCAAAACGCGTGTTAGACGATCACTCTGCTTTTCATTGATATCCCCATATGTCCCTGAAATGACCAGATTGGAGTAACCAATAATTGCATTGAGCGGGGTCCGCAATTCGTGGCTCATGTTCGCCATAAATGCACTTTTAGTCCGATTGGCTTCTAACGCATCATCCCGCGCTTCGGCCAATTCAATCATCGCTTGATTCAATTCTCTGGTACGTTCGTCAACCCGCCGTTCCAAGCCCGTATACAAATCACTTAAGGTGCCGGTCATACTATTGAAATTAACCGTCAAATCGCTGATTTCATCGCGTAATAAGAGTGTTGAGGAGTTAACCTGAACATCTTGCGAAAAATTCCCCGCGCTGACCAGATTCGTTGCTTCCGCTAATTTCGCTAAAGGCCGTGCAAAATTGAAGAAAGTGAATAAAGCAAAGAGCATACTGGTTACCACCAGTAAGGCCGAGAAGATAAAAATAATCTCACGAATATCGTCTTGAATCGTGAACAAACTCTCAATGGGTTGCGCCACCATAATGACCCCCTGCGTCTCATCGTCCACCACAAAAGGTTGTGCAATAAGACGTTGTTGTTCACCACTCACTTCGATACTGCGTGCGGCATGCACATGTTCGGCATGTTCATCGAGATGATCAATAAACCCGTCACCGATAAATTTTTCATAAGGTGTCGGATCATCAAGTGTCGAGGCAATGACCTTATTATCTCGCACCAATGCCACGTCAGCCCCTAGCACATCGCCAATTTGTTGCATAAAACTATCATCGAGGTAAACCACCGCCACGATGATGCCTTGCAATTCACCATCGCTATTATGCACCGGAGCCACCCCGATAATTTCAGATGAACGTGGCGAAATTTTGAGACTACTGGCCGCTGTATCCCGCGCAATAACATCTAAGATAAGGCCATCGCGTATAACAGTATCCGACTGAAAAGGCCGATCAATAGATGGTCCGCCATAATAATAGGCACTGTCGCCCACGGCAAAATCCGGCTTATAAAAACTGAGTTCTTGTAAATCAAGTTCCGTGCGCCGATTCAGCAATGCCTGTTCAATCGCCACTTTGTCATCACCGGCTTCAATGACTTCAGGAATAGCGGCCACAAAATTCGCACTTAAGAGTGCCTGTTCTTCAGACTGCTCAAGTAGAACGGTGACGGAATCGGCTGTTTGTTGTAAACGCCGATCAGATTCTTCCTCAATGCCTTCCGAAATAATGCCGTTTGTAGCTGGTAAAAAGATGACAAGCACGGCAACCGTTAGGAGAATAAACGGCAGGATTAGTTTCCAACGCAGACTCAAATACAGGCCTTGGCGCTGTTGTTTGTTTTCAACCAAAGCGACTCTCACTCCTCTATATGCCCCTAAATCGGCAGAATTAAAGGCAATTATCCCCTCACTATGTTCAAAATTATATTGGAAAAAAAGGTTTTAATTCAAATAAAATTTGATTTTTTTCAGATTTAGTCGGTTTTGTTTAACCAAAATAAACCGTAAATTATTTCGGCAGTGCCTTAGACCACATATCCACCCACGTCGCCGGAATACGTTGTACATTGCCTTCCGTGTTAATACAAATCAATTTGGCAAACGACGTACAATGCACCACGCCTGTTTCAGGATTGCTAATTTCATATTCAAACGTGATTTGACGACTCTTGAGATCGGCAATCCATGTCTTGATTAAAATCTCTTGCCCAAAGCGAGCGGGTGCTAAGAACCGTAACCCTGTTTCGCTGACGGCCAGAAACAAACCATCGCGTTCAAAATCAGCATAATTGGCCCCCAAATCACGCGAAAATTGATTGCGGGCCTCCTCACAATACACCACATAAACAGAATGGTGCACAAAACCCATTTGATCTGATTCAGCGTAGCGGACAAAAAAACGAGTTTCATGAATTTGGCGATTTTCCGGTACAGCCACTGAATATTTACTCCTAGGCATGTCAATATGACGTGTATTCCCAAACTCCTATCATATCACAGCCCCACCTAATTCGTGTGTTTCAAGCGTAGTCAAGTTTTCTCATAAGGAAAACTATTTCAGCAGATCGTCAGTTGCAAGTTGGTAAATCGTTAGCTAGCCATTGCCTCCGACGTCCAGTGCAATTGCTCAATCCGATTTATCCTAGTGTGATATTCGCAAATTTTTTCAAATTGGATTGCTTCTATGCGTTTTTTGAGCAA
Organism: Anaerolineae bacterium; assembly: GCA_050303635.1. GTDB lineage: Bacteria > Chloroflexota > Anaerolineae > Aggregatilineales > J027 > JAKEEQ01. The sequence continues at coordinate 210 of JBNLCD010000490.1, read as the reverse complement.
AATACTATTGTTTCTCGTAAGTTTATGCTTACTCGGCCTGACCCTAAATCTTGCAACTGTCCGCTCCGCTCAGAAGAATCCCCGCTGGTTAAGTTTTGTTTCGACTCGCACGGGCAACCGCGAAATCTATATCATGACAGCGGATGGGCAAAATTTACGCCAGCTAACCAATTACAATATGGCTCTATATAGAAATAGCGGACCTGATTG
>JBNLCD010000489.1:4257-4547 GCA_050303635.1 Anaerolineae bacterium | reverse complement strand
CATTAATTGCGCGCCAATGATCTGTCAATGTCGCACGCTCCATGCCGGTCGTCACATTCCACAATTTGATGGTTCCGCGCGCATCACCCGATGCAAGGGTATTTCCATCCGGCGCAAGGGCCAGCGCAAGAACGGGCGCATCATGTCCTTCTAATCTGCGGAGGAGTTGCCCGGTAGCCATGTCCCAGAAGTTCACGGTGCCGTCTCCCTCGGCAGTAAACACTGTATCGCCATCCAGCGAAAACACAACGGCGTTTACATCGGCGGCATATTCATCATATGTATGGAGC
>JBNLCD010000489.1:0-4247 GCA_050303635.1 Anaerolineae bacterium | reverse complement strand
AATCCCATATTCGAAGCCGTTCAAACGAGTAAGTAATCAAGAATTTTTCGTCACGTGTGACAAGTCCGTATGCACGCGAGTGATGTCCTTCCATAACAGCAAGTTCTTGGCTTGCTTCTATATCCCAGAGACGTACCCCTGCTTGGGGAATGCCGGATGGGTCTTCTGTGTCAAAATAAATGAGCGCCTTATCCCAATTCGGCAGAATATCAAAACGTTCCTCGGTCAGCACTCTTGCGCCAGTATCAATATTCAGAATTCCACGACTATCCCTGAGCAACTGGCCATCGGGGGAGATGTCTTTAACGGACGTATATTGGAACCTCAACTTGTCCATGATCCGAGGTGTTGCCGGATCAAATTCCCAGAGAATAGTGGTGCCGCCTGTGCTACTTATGGTTAGTATATAAGGCGGCCAAAAGGAAACCTTGGAAACATGTTGCTGATGCCCCGTCAGCAAGCCAAGTTCCTGACCGCTTGTCACATCCCAAAGCTGGACATTGAAATCGTTTTCATTATCTGTAAGAAGTATTTGGCCATCCGGCGAAAAGTCAAAGATATGCTGTGCCTCGATCAGCATTTCACTGTGGGTTGACATGTTCCACAAGCTGATTGTGCCATCAGATTTGTCAATCGCCAGCGTTTGGCCATCAGGTGAAAACCAGAATTCTTCAGACGGCCCCACGCGGCGATGAGCTTCCGCTTCCATGTACATTCCTATTTGTTGCCGTGTTGCCATATCCCACAGTATCACCGTATTATCCTGACTTTGCGTGATCAGGATCTGACCCTGTGGCGAAAAGTCAAATAAGGCCGCCGGCCATGTGTCGATTACCTCACGGGCAGTGATATCCCAAAGGGTTACCTCATTTACCTCATCAGCATTTAACACCGTAAGGATTGTGCTATCCGGCGAAAAAGCCATCTGGGTTGCATTCCCCGGAATGGTCGCTACTTCAGCGTAGGTTTCTAAGCTCCATAGAGATGTTTCATCGTCCTCTCCGGCGGTGGCGAACCACTGATTATCAGGGGAGAATGCAAAGTTGGTTCCGGGCATGGTAGCCACCCGACTATAGGTCGTCAAATCCCATAGCTCAACCCCACCATTTATGGTTGCCAGCCAACGGCTGTTGGGCGAAAAACTCACTGAACGAAACCGAGAATCTAGGGATGCGATTTCGTCGGCGGTTGTGGCATCCAGCAGTTTTATTTGAGAATTCTCATCCATGTAAGCCGCTAACCAGCCATCCGGTGAAACAACAGGCGGACGGTTCCGCAATTCACTAGAGGTTTTCGGTTCAAGGGAATAACCATCCAGCAATACAAGCCGCTCGTAACTATTAATATTCTCTTCATCCACCGGAATGATGATAAAATCGCCGGTTGGCGAAAATTGAATATACTGTTGCTCTGCAATCCCCTTAGGTTTAGGCGGCGTTTGGGCAGTTGCACGTAATTCCATGCTCGGGAAATCGTATAACCATAGTCCTAGCCATGTCTGGACGAGCAGTCGATCCTCTTGCGGACTCAAGAGCACGTCATTGATCCAGCCGCGACCGAGGTAGCTTGGGAACTCCCTATCATTTTGAAAAGATTGAACTGGCATTTGGAAAGGCGAAAGAAATATACTAAACAACACAACTCCGACAAACAGTTTTGAAATCTGCATAAGAGAATCCTTGTCTGGAAGTTACACCGTATGAGGGCGGCACATTAAGTGTCGGCCTGTTTATGTTTAAAATAAAAAAAAGAGATGAAGCACCCACCTGAAATAATTATAGATGGATGCGTATCTTTTGCGCCAACGCCTGTTAAACTGCCGCCAACACAGCCGTTCAACTGGTAAAGAAGTGATGGTTGCGGCCATACGTAAACTCTTGCACCTTGTTTTTGACATACATAAACACCAAACCGCTCTTGATCTTAATTATTTTTCATAATTTTATGTTAAGTGCCGTCTTTTGCGATGCGCAGATTGGAGGGTGCGAGGATTGTGGGGATGCAATACTCTGTCAAATTGCGGAATATGATGTTTCGGTGTGCCCGCTCTATTGATTAATTTTGGAATGATTGCTTATTGACAGCGTAGAATAGTTGCGAATTTCACAATATAGATTATATTCAAGGGGCATGGTGAGGCTCTCACTGTGCCCTGATTTTTAAAATGCAACTACTCAGGTATGTATATAATCGGTGGCATACACAGATGCCAGCCTACCAGCGGCACCAATAATTTTTTGAATAATGATTACGCTAGGTACAAAGAATTAATTTCGACGACTGGTAGGGAAAAATCCATGTATTTTTCCGTTTAAGATATAACAAAATAGCATACAGCATTAGTAGACACGGTAAAATTAAATAATCATTTTTTGAAAGAAATCAAAATATTATGGAAGTTGAACTCCGCAAACTCAGCAAACATTTTGGCCAACTCAAGGCCAACGACGAAATCTCATTCACGTTCAAACCGGGTAAAATCTATGCCATCTTAGGGGAAAACGGCGCGGGTAAAAGCACGCTCATGAAAACCCTAAGCGGCTATCAAACACCCACCCTCGGCGATATTGTGATTGATGCCAAGGTTGCCCATCTCAACACACCGAATGATGCGATTGGGCACGGGATTGGAATGCTCTATCAAGATCCGCTTGATTTTGCGCCCCTCACTGCGCTGGAAAATTTCATCAGTGGCCGCGCCAAAGGTCTCTTTCTGGGCCGCGATAAGGCGCTCGCTGATTTTAAACGTGTCTGCGAAAATCTAAAATTTGATCTAAATCCACATGCACTAATTGCCGCCATGACCGTCGGGGAACGCCAACAGCTTGAAATTGTGCGTTTGATATCGTTGGGCGTGCGCTTCCTGATTTTGGATGAACCGACGACGGGCATTTCCGCTGAGCAAAAAGCGGATTTGTTCAATACCTTGAAACGCCTCGCCCATGAAGAAGAAATGACGGTGGTCCTCGTTTCCCATAAACTCGAAGATGTCGAGGAATTGTGCGATGAGTTGATTGTGCTCCGCAAAGGGCGTTTGGTGGGTTATGAAGTTTTGCCGTGTCCGACGACGCGTATGGTCGAGCTGATGTTTGGTAAGTTCATTGAAAAGCCGCAACCGGAACATTTTGAACTTGGTAAGCCTGCCCTCGAAATTGAACGCTTGCCGATTCATGCCCGTTTATTCTCCATTCCTGATATCAATTTGACGGTCAATGAAGGTGAAGTGATTGGTCTCGCTGGACTGGACGGAAGCGGGCAAGTTGAATTTATGCGGGAAATTGCGGGCTTAAATCGTCCGACGTGGGCGGATCATGTGGGGTCATTGGGTGCCATGTTTGGCATTTGGATTGTGCTGATCTTGCTACTAGATGATGTCGCCACGGTGATCTGGCTGGGTGTTATCACCACTGCTATTTTGGTGCTAGGTCCGCTCAGTATTTTGCTCTGGCAACTCTTTCGCCGTCAACAAGAAGCAGAGACCGTCCCCCTGACCAAACTCAACGGGCAAATGATCGGGTGGCGTGGTTATCGTGACTTATTATCACGCGGGCTAGCGTATTTGCCGTCGGGGCGTCTTGAAGAAGGGTTGGTCGGCGGCTTGACGATCACTGAACATACCGGTTTGGTGCGTGATCGGGGGAAACCCTTCGTCAATTGGCTGGGTGCGTGGCGCAAAACACAAGAAGGCATCCAGCAATTTAATATTAAAGGTCGTCCACTGGATGGTGTCGAAACCCTCTCCGGCGGGAATCAACAACGCGTGGCGTCCTTCCTATTGCCGGAAAAATTAAAGCTTCTTCTGCTCGAAAATCCGATGCGTGGACTCGATGTGGAAAGTGCGCAACATATTTGGCGCTTATTACTCGCCCGACGTACGGAAGGCACCAGTATCATATTTAGTTCCCCTGATTTGGATGAAATTATGACCTACAGCGATCGAATTTTAGTCTTCTCATCAGGCCGTGTGACCCTTGTTGATGATCTGGCCGATATGACGACGGCTCGTCTCGGTGAACTGATTGGGGGGAAAGCCTAATGTCGAAAATGCTTGTACGCGGTCTCATCCGTTTCGCCCTGAGTATCAGCACCTTAGCCGTGGGTATCGGTCTGGCGGTGGCGGTGATTATTTTGATTCTGCAATTGGAGCAAAATATTCTCTCCGTCAATGTGGAAACGATGAATTTAAATTCGGAAGAATCCGCCCAAATCGCGGTTGAACGTCTCAAAAGTGGCGCGGATATCAACAC
>JBNLCD010000488.1:0-4562 GCA_050303635.1 Anaerolineae bacterium | reverse complement strand
CTCGTCCTGAGTTTTCAAATGGTCTGGTTGGTCATGGCTGGTCAAATTACGGGTATTATGCTGGGTGGTTTGGCCTTATTTTGGTGGGCCTTGCATCGTAAACGCTGGCATTTGGCGGGCGCGGCCAGTTTATTATCCGTCAGTAAATTTCATTGGGGGATTCCGTTGACCTTGGCCATGTGGCTACTTCTGCCGGAGGCATGGCAACAGCGCTTTAAGATTTTGATTGTGCCGAGCATTGTGGCCGTTATTTCACTCATCGTTTATCCATTATGGATTATTGATCTGGCAGATATTGTGCTCAATTCCCCACCAAACGCCTCCGCAAGTGTCAGCATGTGGGAATGGATGTCTATTGGTGCGCTCTTATTCTGGGTGCCGGTTTTGATTTTACCGTTAGAAATCGATCGCCGGATTATGGCTATTGCCGCGACCGTTCCACTGGCGATGCCCTATTTTCAACAAGCCGATTTGGTCGTGCTCTATGCCATGCCCATTGGTTGGATTGGTTGGTTCGGGAATTTGGGCTGGGTACTGCTCTCCATCGACAGTGAATTTACAGTATTGCGTTGGCTCACCTTCATTCCGCTGGTCGTATATTTCCGCATTATGTGGCCACCCATTCAAACCGCAATTGTGCGGCGTTCCATTCGGTAGCAACCGTTACACAATTTCGTATTCACTTGAATAACGTTTCCACCCTCAATTCCCTTGTTGCTCTCAATGAAGGGGTTGAGGGTTCTGTTTTTACCGTGTTTTAAGCCATCTACGCAACGAAAATCAAGATTCAGAAAAATTCGTTCTTGAACCTGACGTTACGTCATAATATATGCTATTGCTCGAAGGTAGAGAGGAATGGATTGGTGACTGATTTTTATCGCATTTCGGAGTTTGCCCAATTAGGTGGCATAACGGTGCGCACGCTCCAATATTATGATCGGATTGACTTGCTCAAACCATCTAACACAACTGAAGGTGGCCACCGTGTTTATCAACGGACAGATTTAGTGCGTTTACAACAAATTCTCACGTTGAAATGGATGGGTTTTAAACTCGATCAGATCAAAGAATTATTAGAGAGTCCCCGTTTTGACTTGCGGACAGCGCTCATGATGCAAAAAGCGGCGATTGATAGCCAGATTGCCAATCTTCAACAAGCATCAACGGCGTTGGAACAAGCCTTAAATATGGACTTACTGCGCGCGGGTGAGATTGATCAGACAACAATCACCACCCTTATTCGAGCCGTCACCGCTCCGCACAATGATTGGGTGCAAGGTGTGTATACGGATGAAGCATGGGCAGGCATTGTTTCCCGTCAGATGCAATATACCGCCAGTGATTTCGAGCAGTTCACCGAAAATTGGCGGGTGTTGATTGAGCAATTTACGGAAATCAGTCATTTACCGCCGGACAGTCCACCTGCCCAACAATTGGCCGCGACCATGCATGAATATATTACCCTTTTTTCAGCCGGTGACGCCGAGACTGAATCGGGTATGGCCAATGCATGGCAAAATCACGACCAAATACGGGCGGATTATGCCGAGTATGAAGATTCAATTCCCAATCCAGACCTTATGCGCTTCATGAATCAAGCTTTAACCATTTATAGGGAGCGTCATCCATGAATATCGAGTGGAAACCAACAAACGAATACTATCGTGCCATCGTCAACGCCGCAGATCTTGCGCAAAAACGTGAGCTCTATCGGACGAATATCCTTGCGCCGTGGCGGCCCATGATGGATATGATGAAAGGGATGTTTGGGGCTGATCCTGACGACGAATTTGGCGTCGCGCAGGCCTGGGCGTGGCATCTGCCGGAAGAACTCAATGAAATTCCAGACTCATTGACTAAACTTGAATCAGCCAACGCGTGGCAAATTGGCAAAACCGCCTTGCAAAAAGGCATTGAATCTTTTGCTGACTATGACCTGCCGTTTGACACCATCGAAGGTTGGTTAATGGTCGGGGTGCCAGCACGGAATAGGGCTGAAGGTGATGGTTATACCGGAGCAATTGATTTTATGAATCCGCGTTTTGTGGTGCAATATTTTGAACCACATGCCCGTAATCTCCAAGCCTTACCGGGAGCCGTTGTCCATGAATTTAATCATCTCATCCGCTTGCGTCTTTTCCCGTGGAATATGGCCACCACTAGTGTGGGGGATTATATTATCCATGAAGGTCTCGCCGAATCTTTTGCCACGGCCCTATTTGGTGAGGAAGTCCTCGGTTTTTATGCCGCCGATATTGCCGATGCAGATTTGGAAATAGCGCGGCAACTCATTGGCGAAAATCTAGAGACCATCGGGTTCGACAAAATTCGGGGCTTTATCTTTGGGGATAGCATGGCTGAAGAATGGGGATTCACAAAAGTTGGTATGCCCAATTTCGGTGGCTATGCGGTTGGGTATCGAGTTGTGCAAGCCTTTTTGCAGAAAACAGGCCGCACTATCCAAGAAGCAACGTACACACCAGCCGACCAAATCATTGCTGAATCCGGCTATTTCTCGTAGAAAAACGCCATGAGGCGGGTTCTCTTGATTAGCCAAATCTCAGGTTATATGTTCACGAAAAATCTCTAGCGCAAAAACAAAATGGGTGAATCAAGGAATTCACCCATTCGTTCAATTAACAATCATGTTCTGGATTGTGGCCGGATCAGCCAAATAATTTTCCACCATCCGGTTTACGCGATACCACAATATCCATTTTCGGGACCGAGGTATTAAAACCGGCGCGCGCAATCTTGCAATAAATGCGGAAATTTTTGTAGGTTTCTTCATCCGAAACCTCAATCATGCGTTCCCGATGCTTGTGCATATTACTGAGCCAGACACTCATGGTCTTCTGGTAGTGCGCAATATCAATCGAGTGATGTGTCTCCAGTTCGAAACCGGCTTCGTCGACAAGTTTCATTTCTTCCCAGAGAGTCCGATAATTACCTGTTTCACCATAAATTTTGTTGATAAAGGCTTCCCCCCGCGAAAGCGCCGTGAGATATTCGTGACGTGCATAGTGAATTTCTTTATTGACCATGCGTCCACCGGGTTTCAGAACTTCGTAGGCTTTTTTGAAGAAGCCCAATAAATCGAAGAAGTGCACAATTACTTCATCGGTATAAACCGCATCAAAACCAGCGCTATCCTCAAATTCTTTCCAGTGACATAGCTCAATTTTGGCATCCACACCATATTTGGCAATCCGCGCTTCGGCAAATTTCTTTTGGGGTTCTGAAATGGTTAAACCCACCACACTAACCTGATATTTTTGGGCGAGATAGGTCATCGGTCCGGCCCAACCACAGCCCACATCGAGAATACGCATCCCCGGTTCAAGCCGCATAAATTTCGCCATCAAATCGAGCTTGGCTTCTTGCGATTCCGTTTGGGTCATGTCGTCGCGGTCCCACAGATTGCAGGAATAGACGTTCCATTCGCCGCCTGTCAGACTTGTGAAAAATTCGGGATGAATTTCATAGTGAACATTGGTGCGTTCGATATCAGCGGAGACATCATGCCCTTGATAGAGTTCATATTCTGATCCCACGCCGTCTTTTACATCATCTGCCATTTGGGTTGTTCGTTGTGATGTCATGTGCCTCTCCCTCACATAGATAATATAAAATAGAGATAGTCAATAGAGTGCCAACTGATAGCCGTTTAACCTGCCCCTGATGTGGCAGTTCCGTGTTTGCGCATCAGTTAATTTTCTAATACTACCTAATTAGCTCATAGGCTGATAGCTAATACTAACCTTAATTGTAACATAACCGTAAATTTCTTGTGCAAGTGGCATAAAACACTAAAATAGTGTTTATATATAAGGAGAGGGAACACAGTTTAGACACATGTTGCATTGAGCTATTCACTAAACTTTATCAGAGGAATTTGAAATCCAATGGATTCAACAGCACCACTTATAGGTAATCGTTACCGTATTGAACATGAGATAGGCTCAGGTGGTATGGGGGTTGTCTACACGGCCTATGATAAGCTTTTTGATCATACGGTCGCTTTGAAACGTGTGATATTGCCACGTTCACCGCTGGCGACGCAAACACCCATTACCCATGAAACCAATTTAGCCTTGGCGCAAGAGTTTAAAATTCTAGCGTCATTACGCCATCCCCATATTATCAGCGTACTCGATTATGGATTCACGGATACCAATCAGCCCTTTTTTACGATGGAGCTTCTGGCCGATAGTCTAGATATTGTCAGCCATGCCCAAAACCTAGCTATTCCGGCTAAATTGCAACTCATCATTCAAGTGTTGCAAGCGCTGACCTATCTCCATCGACGCGGCATTGTACACCGCGATGTTAAGCCCGCGAATGTATTGGTCGATGGCGGTAACGCTAAAGTGCTGGACTTTGGTTTGGCCACACCCTTTACGCAAGCACGCGTAGATAATGAAGACGACGAAATTGCCGTCGGGACGATTGCCTATATGGCTCCCGAGCTTTTGCGCGGCGAACCCGCCAGCCAAGCGTCGGATTTATATGCCGTCGGTGTGATTACCTATGAATTATTGACAGGCGCACGCCCCTTTGAG
>JBNLCD010000487.1:0-4562 GCA_050303635.1 Anaerolineae bacterium | reverse complement strand
GTGGTGGATGGTCATGCTTCCGCGGAACTCGCGCTATTGGTTGAAGATAAATATCAGGGACAAGGTCTTGGAAAAGCCTTGTTGCAAACTCTGACCTTCCAAGCGCGGCAACAAAATCTAAATATCTTGCGGGCCCTTGTCGATAGCGACAATCGGCGGATGGCCCATGTCATCCGGCAGAGCGGGTTACCCTATCAAACAACATATGAACACGGCGCGATTGAGTTCAGTATTGGTATCAAGAATTAAGTCAACTGTATTGGTAGTCATTGAAGAGGCATATGGACAATATGTCTCTTTTTTGTTGCGTGTAGGATTGGGTAGCAAGACCGCGCCGGATTAAAATTCAATACGGTGTAAGATAAGGAATTTTGCTGATTTTAAACACGGTAGGCTGAAGCCGTACCGCTCGATTAAAAACAAGCATGCTGAAGCAAGCTAGGCGGCTTACTCACTGACTTGAGTTACCTGCATTCAGAGATTGTGAAATCTAATTATAGGGGACTGACTGTTCGCCCCGAATTTATGCGAGAACGGTTGATGGACCAGTCTCATTTTCAACAACCTCCTTCGGTAAAATAACAGGCGTTCATCGGGTTATTCTTCGGATTTAAGGACCCATTGACAAGATTTCGAAAAACTCATGCATCCAAAAATCAAATTTCTCCGTAATTGATTGTAAACACCGCTTATTCAATAGATATTGCACGCGAAAGAACAACGACAATGTACATTTTCATTGGTATTCACTTTGACGAACAAGCTTTAACCACCAATGTCACCCGTAACGCCGAAGATTTCACGCCCAATACCCCACAGCTTTGGGCACGCATCCGCTTGCGGTTATCCATGCACCGCCGCTAGTTGTACGGGGTAGAAAAATCAGGCATTACTCGTCAAGTCGTTGCAGAGAGATGAGTGCCATGCCTAAATTGCGCACTTTCTTCAACAACCCATATAAAGCCGATTGATCAACAATAGCACCGGTTAAAACTGTGATATCTTCACCTTCATAGGTGATGGCTATCCCATCGAACCAATCAGCCCACTGTGAACCAAGATATCCTTCAATTTTCACCTGATAGATGCAGGGTGGTTGACTGTGCTTATTTGACATGATTGTTTTACCTTAATTTGTGATTCAACAATAATAGCTAGGTTGGCAGAGCGAGTGGGATGTCTCCGCATATGACAGAGACACCCCCGCGTATGATTGATTATTGATACCGCAGAATATCGGCGACCGTTTTGCGTGAGGCGATAAAGGACGGCCAAACACTCGCCACAAAGACCACGATCATCACCCCGACCAAGCCAATTAAGACCACTTGCGGCGGATAGGTTAAGTCCAGATAATCAATTGGAATAATGCTCAAAAAGCCTTGGCTCATCAAAACACTGAGGGGAATGGCCGCTAACCATGCCAGAAAGCCAATCATGACGCCCTCAAGCATAAATTGCCCCATAATCGTGCGCGAACGTGCGCCCACCGAACGCATCACGCCAATTTCTTTCTGACGTTCCAAAACCGCCATCGACAACGCCCCCAGCAAGCCAATCGCACTAACTGCCGCCATCACAATGGCCATCATTTGGAAGATGATGCCGAGCATGCTGGTTTGTTCAGCCGATGTTTCGGCGGCGCGCGGTTCATTGAAATAAGTGCCTTGAATCCCATTGGCGGCCAGCAAAGCAGTTATTTCTTCGATTTTGTCATCCACTGCATCAACCGACGGCGTACCATCTAAGGTGATATACACCGTACTGACCAAAGGTTGCCCGTTTTCATCCACATAATCGGCAATGGCGGCCAATTCTTGCCAGTCAATAAAAATGGCATCAAAGACGTATGAATCGACGCCTAAAATTTCATAGGTATATTCTTGGCCGTTGAGTTTGAGCGTGAGCGCGTCGCCCGTGCCAATCTCTAAAGCTTCGGCAATGGTGCGCGAAATAATGATGCCCTCTTGATTGGCATTCTTAGACCAACCTTGGCCTTCACGCAAACTAAAATTGTACGTTGGCGAGGTTGCATCAAAGCCCCATAAGGTCACCTGATCGCTACCTTCTTGCAGAGGGGTATTGCTGACAAAGCCGGGAACACTCGCGGAAATGGTTATGCCGGGATAAATCGCGTCAACGCCCTCAACTTCACCATCGACCAGTTCAACAATGTGTTCATAATCGCCCGAACTTTGCGGAATCATCCGAATCTCATAGTTATAGATTTCGGTCATGGTGTCCCCAAAACTATTGAGGGACCCCGTCACTGCCGTGGCGCCCATAAATGCCGCGACTGCCGCCGTGAGCGTCAAAATAGTCAGGGCCAAGCGTTCTTTCTTCTTGATGACATTGTTCGAAGCCTGTAAAACAATCAGAGGCAACGGCAAGCGACCCACAAACCGGGCTAAGCGTGAATTACCCCAATCACTGGCAATCCCTAAGTCGGTCACAGCTTCCAAAATTGAGACGCGCGAGGCTTGGAAAATGGGGAATAACGAAGCCAAACTCGGCACAATCAGGCCCATTACCAACCCAACGCCTAAACCTAATTGGGAAATTTGATTACCTTCGATATAGGCATAAGCCCAATCGGCGACCGGACGCGCGGTATTCGCCGCCACCGGAATCGCGAGTAATAAACCCAGCGCAGTGCCCACCACGCCATAAGTTAAAGCCATGCCTGCATAAATCCGCAGATTATCGACAAAGGTTGCGCCCAGCGATTTCATAGCCCCAATTTGGCGGCGTTGTTCAACAATGACCGTATTCATCACATTGGTCACCAAAAATCCAGAAATCAGCATGGCGACAATCCCTAAGGCATCCATCGCACCAAGCATGTCCGACATAACGCCGACGAAAAAACTATTTTCAGGATCATCTTGATAAGTAACGGAGGTGACATAGGGTGTTTCTAGGCTAATCGTATCGATCAATTCACCCAAACCATCTTGGGACTGGGCAGTATTTTCATAACGCACATGAATGGCAGATAAGCCGGTAAACCCGACAATGCGTTGGGCATCGTCATAATTGGCGAAAATTTGCGCATCAACCAGAATCGCAGTCTGATTTGCCGGGAATTCAGCGTAATAGGGGTGCAGTAAAATACCCACAATTTTCCATTCTTCCGCACCCGTATTCGGAAAACGCACCACATCACCGACCGCTAAATCATGGGCGTTGGCAAAACGGGGCTCGACCCCAATTTCATGTTGGCCCACTTCAGGATAGCGTCCGTCGACAATGCGTGAAATCCCTTGCAATTCATCGTCGGCAAATGGATCATTGAAGCCAAACAGCACCGCATCCTGTTCGGCGGTACCCGTTTGCCATGTCACCGGATAAACCGCTTGCCCATCAACTTGTACGACACCGGGCAATGCTTCGAGCTTATCCATATACGTTCGGTTTTCAGCCGCACTCAGACTCGCGCCACTTGAAATAACATAGGCCTGCGTGTGCGAAATTTGTTCGGGGCGAATATCTTCTTTCATTTGGGTTCTGAGTAAATCCGTAATACTCAGCATGGTAGCGACGCCAAACACGCCAATCGTGATACTGAGGACCACCATCAACGAGCGTCCCTTGCGCGCCAAAATGTCGCTGACAATCTTTTTGGTACGTATCTTAAACATGTTCTCCTCGGCTCCTTCTGCACGTCATCCCCTTCTAGCAAACTTGTATACGACAAGTTCGTGTCGCCGCTCTGGCCACTGGATGACAACGTTGTAGATTTAGGCTATCTGCAAGGAGGTATTGTCGGGTAGATACTAAAGTATGGTTTTGGTACTAATGTGGCGGGGACTGGGGAATTCACAGGGGTAGTTTTTTTAGGGAAGATTAAAGAGACGCGGTGGCCAAACCGCTACGGATTAAAATCCATAGCTAAAAAACAGCGTCCTATAAATGGACTATAACCGTCATCGCCCGTGGTTTGAAACCCATTCATAGGGTGGTGAATTTTTAGCCCCGAATTTATTCGAGGGCGGCTGAGACAAATGTTGGGGATGCTTATAAAAGCGTTAGAGGTAACAGAATATTATCGCCACTGGTAGGGAAAAACCGATGTGTTTTTCCGCTGATGATGTAATCCAAAACAATCTTGCCATTAGAAAGGATAAGAATCACACAATTCTGGCTACAAAATTAAGCCTAATTCGCGGGCCTTCGCGACAGCTTCCGTCCGACGTTGGACCTGCAATTTGTCAAAAATACGGCGGTTATGACCTTTGACAGTACTGAGCGCTAAGAATAAGCGGTCGCAAATTTCGCGATTCGATAAGCCTTGGGCAATTAAATCTAAAACTTCGAGTTCACGCTCGCTTAACGGCTCAATCAGGGCGGACTGCCCCCTCGCTTCGCTCGAAACCAAGCCTGCTCCCGTTACCTCAACCTTTTCTTCCATCGCATCCAGAATCCGACCTGCGTACTCAGGCATAATTCCCCGTCTAATTGCCTCGCGTAACAACGGGATCAACTTCTCCCCTGCCTCCACAAGCGAACGGATAAACCCGCCGCCTTCGGCTAATTGTATGGCTCGCGTCAAAAAACTCAAC
>JBNLCD010000486.1:0-4565 GCA_050303635.1 Anaerolineae bacterium | reverse complement strand
TTTGGCGCGCATTGAAGCGGGGCGAATGGATATGCTCCGGCAAGCAGTTGAGTTGGATCGTATTTTACAAAATGTGGGTCAGAGTTTGGCGATTAAGGCGGAAGCGAATCAAGTTAATCTGCATGTGGACGTTCCGTCATTACCACGAATTGCCGGGGATGGCGATCGTTTAGCGCAAGTGTTTACGAATCTGGTTGATAATGCAATTAAACATACACCCGAAAATGGGCATGTTAAGCTCACCGCGCAACTTGATGAAGCCACGCAAGGTATTTTGATTGAAGTGATTGATACGGGCGAAGGCATTCCGCCTCAGGATATTCCCCGCCTATTTGAACGCTTCTATCAAGTGGATAAAAGTCGGGCTAAGCGATCCGGCACAGGCCTAGGATTAGCCATTACCTATGAGATTGTCATGGCCCATAATGGCGAAATATGGGCAGAAAGCGACTATGGACAAGGCGCGAATTTCAAAGTGTGGTTGCCGCAGCCAATGGGAGATTCAGGCAAGACGGTTATGATTTCTCGTTTAGCGAGTTAATTTATTTGCCGCAAAAAATCGACTTATGTTTATAAGTATAGAGTTGAAACAACCTATGTATCAATTTTATTTGGGTTTCGCAGAAGTAACCCAAATAATTGTTGTTTTTCCAAAACAAATCAATTTTTCAATTAGCAATTCTATTACATTAAGTTATAGCCTCGTAAAGCCATCGACAGATTTGTTAGCAACTCTAACAAACAAGCTAATCTTTGTACATTTTTCAGAAATATAAAACAAATAAATTTTTTGGTCTTGTCAATAAATTCGTTGATTGCTATAACAACGCGGCATTCCTCATAGCTAGAAGTGTAATCTTCAGACTAAGAGGTAAATGAAAAATGAAGAAGTTTTTTCGTCTTATTGCTTTAGTAGTGGCTTTAGTTATTGTTGCCACTAGTTTTATTACTTATTCACCGGCTTCAAGCCAGGGAAATAGTGGACATATCGGCAGCGCTTTTGGTGTTGCCAATGTTGGGGGCCAACCAGTTGATGTTCACGTCATTTATTTTGTACCCGCCGGACAAAATGAAAATGCGATAGCCGCCCAAGCCTTAGCTGACCAAGGTGCACGTCCAGTTGCACAACGGTTTAGTACCACAGGTTTGGTTTGGGATCAATTTTTTGATAGTAATCCAGGCAACAATTTTGTATTACAAAATTTGAATCCAGCCAATGATCCATTGGGTGGTGGCGGTTTAACTGCTCTTTTAAATACTCATAACACTTGGAATGCTGTTGGTGGTTCAAGCTTTGCATTCAGCTACGGTGGTACAACCAGTCGTTGCCCATCATTAGTAAAAGAATGTAAGGGACGCCAAACATACGATGGTTACAATGATGTAGCTTTCATGCCAATCCGTGACCGGAATACATTGGGTGTAACGTGGTCAAGCTCTTCAAATGATGAAGCAGATATGGCCATTAATACTAATTTTACTTGGTCAACCGATGGTACGCCCGGCACTTATGATCTTGAAACCGTTATCTTGCATGAAAATGGTCACGTCGCTGGCTTAGGTCACTCTGAATATACTGAGGCAGTGATGTATGCTTACGCAAGCGATGGCTTTATTCATCGTACGCTTCATTTTGATGATATCGACGGTATTCAAGCACTTTATCCCTAATAGGGTAAGAAAATTTAACGCCAATTTTATAATTATTATGAGGAATGCATGCTCCGCAACAGCTATTGCGGAGCATTTTTTTATTTATTGCCCGGCAAATTGTTCCCCAACAACCTCATTCAGCAAAGTCAGGGTACTCTCATCCATACCGCTGTAGATCACAATTAGATGCCCGCTATGATAAAAGTGGGGCGGCATCATCCACGAAACTTGAGATGTGCCAATGGGTGAGCCCGAAGAATCAACCGAATTCATAGCATCCATGGCACTCATTTCATCAGCAAATTCAAAGACTTGCAATGCTTGGGTCTCATTGATCATGACAACTTGGGCGGGCACATCAAAAAATGGCTGATCAAGTGTTTCATCTAAGCTGGTCGTGGCACCAGAGGCTTCTAATGCCATTGTTAAATCCATCATAGAAGCCAATCCGGTATGCGTATGCATTGAGCCGTCATTCATATTGTCCATATTATCCATGCCAGACATATCCATCGGCATCAACTCCGCTATAAGTGCAGTCAGTTGGTCCTGCGCACCGACGAAATCTTCTTCTTCGATGGAGAAAATAATCTCATCTAGTCTATTTTGCAGAGGTGAATCGAGCGGCAACATTTCTTGGGAATGTTCAAGATAGTGAGTAGCATGGAATGGCTTTTCAAGTTGGAGCATAACAAGCCCAATACGAATATAATCTTCAGCTTGAGATGTTTCAGGCGGAAGCATGCCAAATAACATATTTTCAATGCTAGCTTGGGCCTCAGCAAATTCATCATTCACAATTTGCTCAAGAATCGTTTGCATGGCAACTTGGTGGGGACCTTCAGTAAATTCAATAATATGACTGACATGGTGAATGGCTTCACCCTTATTTTCTTCTTGCAAGGCCCACAGCGCATACCAGTGATGATATACAACCACATGACTTAAGCGAAAGGTGCCGTGCATGTGGGTGTGGCCAGACCCCATATTCATGTCATCACTCATCGGCAAGTTTTCAATATAAGCAACAATATATTCAGCATCGCGAATGCCAATTTGCTCAGGAGAGAAGGGTGTCATAATGCCTGTTGGGGCACGCAATTGCCGATAAACATCATCGCGCGTGTGGCCGGCTAGCGCAGGGGCCAAATCGGTCCCTTCTCCGTTCTCCCCATGGCAAGCATTACAGCCATTTTCAAGATAAAGGCTATAGCCTATTTCGATAACTTGCGGAGACACATGCGGAACTTCACCATCGGCATTGGTATGCGTATGTTGAGTAGGCGTTGGTGTGAAATCCTCTTGAGCAGTTATCGATGCTGGAGCAGACATGCCCCATAACAACAATCCAGACAGACAGACACTAAAACAAATAAGCAAAATAATAGTTTTGCGCATAGAGTTACTCCTCTAAATTTTTGAAAAGATATTCAAGTTGCTGGCATTTGTAAAATTGGCGACGCCAGCTGTAAGAATATTAATTATGAAAACACCCCCCCCATAACCACTGTTAGCTAGGATATGACGAAAATCTGAATAATCCCATACTGGGAAATTGTCAAGATTTCTTAACAATTTTTGAGAAAAAATGCACAATGCAGACGACCAAAAGACTGATTTTGGTTAGTTTGGATACCTGCCAATCTACAAAATTCATAAATCTTAACAAATTATTAAATCAATGGTTGTGTTAAGAACTTAGTCGCCCTACAATAAATTTACATTCTTACTATTATTTTTTTAAAGCTCTTGTGTGAGAAGAGCAAAGAGTTAGATACAGTTTTTCGCCAATTTTAGTACCACCAAAAACAAAAAACTGTAGAAGAGGTAGTAACCTAAAATGAGCACCAAAATTCGCCTTTTAACCATTTTTATTGCTGTACTTACTATTGCCGCTTTTGTGGCACCATCATTTAACAGTTCACCCGCACCGGCTGAAGCTAGTCATGCATGGGGCAATTATCACTGGGAACGTGCCAGCAATCCGGTAAGTCTCCAAATCGGTGATAATGTTGATTCAACTTGGGATAGCCACATGGATTTGGCTATTTCTGATTGGAACGCTTCCAGCGTTTTGAGTTTGACCGAAGTTGCTGGTCAAGCTAAGGGCAAATGTCGTCCAACTGAAGGTCGTATTGAAGTTTGTAATGATACTTATGGTCAAACTGGTTGGTTAGGTATTGCGCAAATCTGGGCCAGTGGTGATCACATCACCCAAGGTACCGCCAAGATGAATGATACCTATTTCAATACCGCCAGTTACAATACATCCGCATGGCGTCAATTAGTTATGTGCCAAGAAGTTGCCCACGCATTTGGTTTGGGTCATCAAGATGAAAACTTCGACAACGCAAACTTAAATACCTGCATGGATTACACCAGTAACCCAGAATCCAATCAACACCCGAATAATCATGACTTCCAACAATTATCTGACATCTACGCACACCTTGATAGTAGCAGTGGTGGCGGCGGCGGCGGTTGTAAGGGTAATAACCCTAACTGTAACGGCAACAATGGCATTGGCAATGCTGACTACAACCACCCCAGCGAATGGGGCCAATTGGTTCACAGTCACGGCAATTCTGCTGTTTACGAACGTGATTTCGGTAACGGCAATCGCATGATTACGCACGTTTTCTGGGCTGAATAGTCTTTATCTCGTAACATTTAAAACTGACTGTATCTAGTTTTCGAAATAGTATGAATGTAAGGCTCTAGTCAATTGGCTAGAGCCTTTTTTATTTGGTGAAATATTGGGTACAATACCGCGAACTTGAAAGGAGTTTGTGTATATGTTGAATTCTAGACAACGATTATTACGCTTCTTCTTGATTGTGCTTGTGCTCAGCGCGGCTAGTCTTGTTCTGCAAGCATGCGGCGATGACGATGGTGACGAGAATAAAGCAACT
>JBNLCD010000485.1:0-4566 GCA_050303635.1 Anaerolineae bacterium | reverse complement strand
GACAGAAAAGAACCCTCTGGATAAACTCTCACAGAGGGTTTTATTATGCACTAGTCGAGTAGTTTTTCGAGAAGAACCATAACCGGTGGCACAAGAATAACGACCACCCATGTGAAGCCTAAATTGCGGACAAGAGCACTTAACACCGAATTGTAGGCTTCATCCGTATCAACTTCATCCTCAGCCGTATCTTCAAGATAAAAATCTGGATAAATCAAGAAGTCATCAAAGGGTGCTTCATCTTTTGAAAATGCCTTCGACATTTCTAGGCTCATATCACCAAACCGGAACCAATTCAAGACAAGTAGCACACCAATTAGTCCGTTGAAGAAGAGATAGAACCAATCAATAAGTTCTAAATCTTGTTGGGTATCACGATCTAGATTTTGCCAGAGAGACGATGTCATATTATAGATCGTGTTGGTTGCCGTGGTTTGCCACGCAAAAAATGACGTAAACACTAACGCCAATAATATCCCCACCCAAATTATAGTTGCCATCCACTTTTCATGATGGTTGTTCATGATGATGCTCCTGACACCACTAAATAAATTAAATTACTACAATCTTATTTTAGGAGGGTAGAGATAAGGGTAAAAACCCCAAAGAATGGGGGATTGGGGTTTGAGGAAAACATAAAAGTGGATCGAAGCCTTACTTAGATTGCTACAATTTTAATCTGCCAACCGAAAAATAATCTGATCAGTCTCGTCATAACTTACATGCGCAAAAAATGGCGAGGTACGGGCGTTATCGCCGAAAATCATGGGTAAGACAATTGGCAAATCTTCGACCAGCAACAAGTCAGATGAATCACTTGCCATATCCGCGAGCAATTGCGGTAAATTGAGCCATTCCAGTTGACCTTCATCGTTCGCCACAAAATCACGCGATGTTGCCTCAGCGCTAAAAACATAAAGTAAAATACCGGCTTCATTGCCTAAATCGAGATGCGTCGAGCCCCAATAGCGTACATTGGTTACATCAAGGCCGGATTCCTCTTTAATTTCGCGCACCGCGCCGGATTGCGGATCTTCATCGCGTTCAATATGACCGCCCAATCCATTGTAATGATTAGGGAAAATCTTTTTGTGAGGGGCGCGCTTCATCAATAAAATATCAGCGCCGTGGGTGACAAAACACAATGTCCTTGGAATAACCGTCCAGCGCTCTCCAATCGATTGGCTATCCATACCTTGTTCTTTAACGCCCATGTGCTTCCTTTCAATTATGCATGTACTAAACCTCGCGTGGCCGGGCATTCATCCAGATGGTGTGCGCCGGTTGAAGTGAATTATGCACAATCATGCGTATTTTGCTCTCGGGCAACAAGTCCCAAGTGAAATTTTGCATTAAATAGGCCAAGCCCGTGACGAGTTCCACCATGGCCAGCGAACTCCCAATACAGCGGCGCGGCCCGCCTCCAAATGGATAAAATACAAAGCGGAACAGCGTTTCATCGGTGGCAAAACGGTCTGGCTTAAAAGTGGCAGGTTCTTTCCAATAAGCCGGCGAACGATGCGCCAAATAGATATTGATGAGGACCATCGCGCCTGACACAATCTGATGACCATCAATAACATCGGCTTCCACCGCATTGCGCATCAAACTCCAGGTGGGGGGATAGAGCCGTAAAATTTCATCCACCACATGGCGGGTATAGGTGAGTTTCCGGAAATTTTCGAGGGTAGGCGTTTCTGAGTCGAGTACGCGGCTCACTTCAGCCCGTAATTTTTCAGCAACATCGGCATGTTGAGACAATTCATATAGCGCCCATGTCCAGACATTCGCCGGATCTTCATACGCCGCAAAAAATAAATCCATCAACTCATCAATCAATTCGGTTTCATTCAAACTGTCACCCGTGCGATTATCTTCGGCATGGAGCAACGCATATAAAATCGTGGGTTGAGGCGTAGCCGCATTTTGGGTTTCGTGGATTTTCTCGCGAATAAAATTCCGCAAATAAACATCGTTTTTGGCATATTCGCGGTTGCGGGGAGTGGGCCAATTTTCCGGCACCGTGACAATGCCATGAATCCGACGAGCCATATAATGCCGCACTTCACGCAAAGCTGTTAAACGCGTATCTTCAGGCGATTCAAAATCAACGCCAAACAAGACTTTGCCCAAAATCTGATGATGCAAAAATAGCATTTCATCGCCGATATTCAGCTTAATTCCTTGATTGAGCCAGCGTGCGCGGGTTTTCTCTAAAATTTCATGAATATAGGGCAAAACATACGCGAGATGATGATGTTGAAACACCGGTTGCATGATGCGGCGATGCTGTTGCCACAATTCTCCATCCAGTGTTGTGAGGCCATGGCCGGTCTGCTCGAACGTATCTCCCATTTTATAATTATCGGCATGATTTTGGAGAACATGCAAAACGTGTCCCGGTTGGACCAATTGATACATGATCATGGGCCCCAGTTTAATGGCAGACAGATCGCCATAATCCTCAGCTAAATTGGTGAGTTGTTCCAGCGGATCGCGATAGAAATCCACAATATTTTTAAGCACAGCCAGACCGCGCGGACCCGGTGTTTGCATGGCGATTACCTTTAGTGATGACGATACAGTACGATGATTGTACCGATAGTCACCCCGGCAAACCGCATTTTTGACGATTTTGGTAATTTCTTAAGGGTTCTGTGCTTAACGCGTGTCAGGCTGAAACAAAAAAGGGCATCATAAATACCCTTTAAGAAATATCGAACGCATGTAACAAGGTGGCTTTTGGAGAAGTTCACTACTTGATGATTTTGCTGACCTTGCTGGCAATAAATGCCTCGGACATCGAGCCACCGATTTCCGTATGTTGAATCCGACCATCACGATCTACGAAAAAAGTGGTGGGGAAGGCATTTTGTTCATAGGCTTGCGTGGCATCAAATTGCACATCTAGTAACACGGTGAAATCAAGGTCTTTCTCGTCCATAAAATCAAGAATGGTGCCGACTGATTCACTATTATTAATCGCCAGAATCACCAAGCCATCATCTTTATAGGTGTCATAAACGTCTTGGAAAGCGGGCATTTCGGTTGCACAGGGCGCACACCATGTTGCCCAAAAATTGATAATCACCGGACGCCCTTCATAATCTGATAGGGTATGCACATTGCCTTCTAAATCAACCAGTGTGAAATCAGGGGCGGGTGCGCCTGAGCGTGGGGCGGCAATATTATTGAGTCGATTGGGATCATCGACACGACCCATCCAAACGAATAAACCGCCGACAAGAATACTGGCAAAAAGAAAAATGATTGGTGTACGCATAAACTTCAGATTTATCCTATCTTTGTGATGTTATTAAGCTAGACCCCCTCTGTCGCTAACGCGCCATCTCCCCCATACATGGGTGAGAATAAATCCGGCTCAATCCAGCCTTCCCTGTGTTCGGGGGAGGTGGCCGCAGGCCGGAGGGGGTAAGACAAAATAATAGTCCACATTTGATTCTTAAACGATATTGGCCTGCCCGTTATATTATTCACTCGAACAAAATCACCACTGTATGGATGCGCTTAAGGTGCCAAATATTACGCTATTCTTGCTTAGCACTAAACCGTTGGAAGGCTTGCCATGTCCGTGCTTCGGGTTCGACCCGTTTCTCGAATTCAGGCCGTGGCTTGCGCAACATCTCAATCGCCTCAATCTGGAATTCTTCGCGCTCAAAACTGGCTTGTAAATGCGCCACCAACAGCGGGAATTTCTCAGCCGGCGTATGTTCCAATAAGGCGATATACGGTCGGAATGTCGCTGAAGTATTCGGCGCGGGCACGGTTAATGTGGCCAGTTTAGTGGTCAAATCATTTTGAGCTTGGTGCCAGAGCGTCCGATGATTGAGTCGCCAGCCCGTAATATATTGTTGACTGCCCCACACCTCGCTGTGAACATCAACTAACAAGGATGGCAACGGCAAATGCTGGGCGGCCCAGTCCATGACAATATTATTCACGCGGTGAATATGTTCGGTCATGAAAGCTGGTTCAATTTGGAAACCAACCATATCCTCTTCAATATCAACAGCGTTTAACGCTTGATGGCCCATCATAATAATATGCGGCGGCAACACGGCCACCAACCGATAATAATAGGCGGAGGGCATCAATTCATCTGGCGTGGTAAAGATATTGGCGCGATGCAATTCTTGTTCTTGCAGATTATCCGGCACCGCATCACTCATCTCGCGCATATCAATTTCTGGCGATGAATTGTGATCTAAATCATCGTCCGAACCATCCACTTCCGGTGTTTGCAATT
This sequence comes from Anaerolineae bacterium, assembly GCA_050303635.1. Taxonomy (GTDB): domain Bacteria; phylum Chloroflexota; class Anaerolineae; order Aggregatilineales; family J027; genus JAKEEQ01. The sequence goes on along the minus strand of JBNLCD010000485.1, from coordinate 299 downwards.
GCCGCGCGCGGTTGGCGAGTCGTTCGAGTTCATCCGATTGCGCACTGAGGCGAGCTTGACGGTCAGCGGGTGGCTGAGCATCAGCTCCTTCGCGCATCGAAAATTCGCTAGTGTCATCTTCCATACTATCTATGCGGCGGCGGGTGCGTAAATCTTCCGGATTTTCTTGTTCCATATCCGGCACGCTATCCATGCGTTCGCCTTGTTCATCGGGATGCGGACTAATATCGCGGTAATCATCCCGGCTGTCGTTATTGGGTGGATTATTGGGTGAATCAGACATCAAATTTACCTTGTTC
>JBNLCD010000484.1:0-4566 GCA_050303635.1 Anaerolineae bacterium | reverse complement strand
GATTACCCGGATTGACATCGGTGACAATGGTATAATAATCTAAGCCCTCACTATTGAAATTCAGGCGTAGAATTTCGTCTCCCGGCACATTGATGGCGTCCTGAAGCGCAATAAGATTTTCACTGTGGTAAATGTCGGGATAATATTGGAGTCCTTCCAGCGCTAGCAATTTGGCCAAACGACCATTTCCGGCTTCGGACTGTTGGCGTGATAAATCGGCAAGGAAAAGCGTCTGCGTATCAAGCGCTTGATTCAGATTTTCGGCGCTGATGGTCGCCTGTGCCGCGACCTGTGTGCCGCGTATCTCGGCCTCCCCTAGCGCAAACGTGGCCGTGCCAGCATTATTCTGAGCCTCAATGGCGTTAGCCGCACTCTCCGTACCCCGAACTTCGGCCACACCTAGGGCATAGGTGGCAGTACTGGCATTGTTCTCAGCTACATGGGCGTTGTTTTGTGCTTCAATTGCATTAGCGGCACTCTGCGTGCCACGCTCTTCAGCTAAAGTCAAATTTGATTGTGAATCCTGAAATAAGAAAAAAGACAATGCGGCCAGCGCAATAGCCACCACCAACGCCACCGATACGCCTGCCAATAAGGTTCGCTGGCGGCGGGTTTCTCGCTGATGGCTGGCACTGATATAGATATTGTGCAATGGAGCGGGAGATGGCGATTTACTAGTGCTCTCAACCAGCCATGCCTCAGCATCAGCCAATTCTGCGCCAGATAACAGAAAACTCGCGTGTCGATCTTTGAGTTCCCATTCCTGTGCACGAATCAGCAAGCGAGTGTGTTCACGCACATGATCTAGATCGGTGTCGATGGCGGAAACCAGCTTCTGAAAATTGTCGTCGAAAATGGCTTCGTCATTAAAAAACAGCCAATGATGGCGGGATATTTCTTGCCAGTTATCCCGCGCAATGCTCATGATGTCCTGCCCCGCAAATAAGTGTTGTGCATTTTCATCAAGAGGTTTGGCGGCGAGGTTTCCTAGCGTCTCGCTCAAATTTGGTTCATGCAAAATTACGGGGATGAGGCGTTTGTAGTGGCGTTTGGCATAGTTGATTTCAAGCTGGCAGATTGGCGATGTCAGCGAATGAGGTGATACGATAAATATGAAACTATTCGAGGCATCTATTCCCCGGCAAATCTCTGACCACCAGTCAGAGGTCAGGGGAATATCTTCCCAATCTACCCATGTTTCTCGTTCAATGGCGGTAATGGCATCGTGTAACTTGCGGACAAAAACAGCATCTTTACGGGAGTAAGATATAAATACATCGGTCATGGAGGCCCCCTTATGGCACTCTGTTCGACTATTTAAGTCTGCCAAGATGCGACCTATCTTGTCAACAAACTCCTACATTATAAGAGCGAATGTTCCCAAAACCATATTACAAATGACACTATTTTTCATCGCTAAGTTTTGAAGAAAAAACACAAGCTATAGATTTCTATAAGTATAAAATGGGCGTGACAGTCCATATATTTATGGAGGTAGAAGAATTGATCATACGGAGTATTTGTGTCGGGGTGAACACAATGAACTTGAGATTGTGCATTGGGAAAACGCACCGCGGAAACTCGAAAACGTGCAACAGATTAGATACGAGAAGAATTGTGGATTTAAATGGTTAGATCACGTTGTGGTGTTGAGTGCTTCGTTTTATGAAAATAAAAACAGGTCTCAAGATTTAACTCAGGACCTGCTTACAAATGTGCCCCATACGGGTTTCGAACCCGTGTTTCAGCCTTGAGAGGGCTGCGTCCTAGGCCACTAGACGAATGGGGCATAATCACATTATGCTTATTCTAGCAAGCCTTGCGGTGTCCTGCAAGAACATATTCCACACCAATTCGTTCCTATTAAGAAAATTTAATCACCAATTTCGCGGTAAGTGCTTGCTAAAATGGCTTGTCCTCGCCATACTTATACTAATATCTATTTATAAGGAGTTTAGTCCCCATGCCTGAAGTCAAAATAGGCACCTATAATGTCAATAACTTATTTGACCGTTTTGATGATCCGTATAACTGGAATGACGATACGTGGAATCCCCGTTCAACCAAACCCAAAAATTTAGATGAAATTTATCATTTGGGGCAACGCTTGCGCGAAGATCTACCAGATGTCTTAGCGATGCAAGAAGTTGAAGGTAAGGGGATTCTCTATGAATTTAATGTGGGTCAATTGGGACGCCATTTTCGTGATATAGCCTTAGTTCCGGGTAATGATCCTCGTCAAATTGATGTAGCGGTAGCAAGTACGCTTAATCTGGGTCAAGTAACCTCCTATCAATTTATTCGCGACCCTGAAACAAATCACAAGTTGTTTTCTCGTGATTTATTAGAAGTTGAAATTCTTAATGAGAAAAACCAACGGATGTTTACGATGTTCGTAACACATCTGAAAAGTAAGTATATAGATCCCAGCACGCCTTCTAGTAAGCGTGATGCTGAAACGGAACGAAGTAACCGCAAGCGCTGGAAACAAGCGTTTATGGTCGCCAGAATCGTTCAAGCACGTTTTCCCAATCCTAATGACTTATATGTTGTAGCTGGTGACATGAACGATACGCCAGATTCGCAAGCCTTAGAGCCTTTATTGCAAAATCAGAACTTGCCTTTGTTCGATGTACTGACTTTATTACCAGAAGAAAAACGATGGACCCATTATTGGAGCGAGAAAAAAGAACAAAGTCAGATAGATTATTTGTTGCTATCCCAAGGAATGCGTCAGCGCATTATCCCCGGCACGGTTGAAGTGATCCATCGTGGTTATACCCAAGGGTCAGACCACCGTCCCCTTTATGTCACAGTTGATATTTAATAATTATAGGAGGTTCTTATGTCGAAAACGCGTGCCGTAATACTCGCCGGAGGTGAAGGAACACGCCTCGGTGTATTGACAGCGAAACGAGCTAAGCCATCGGTTCCCTTTGCAGGTAAGTATCGCATTATTGATTTTGTGCTCTCTAATTGTGTTAATTCCGATATTTATGATGTGCTTGTACTCACCCAATATCGTCCCCATTCACTCAATGAGCATATCTCACGAGGGCGTCCTTGGGATTTGGACCGCACCTTATCCGGTGGTATTCAAATTCTCCAGCCGTATAAAGGACGCTATGGGACAGATTGGTACAGTGGTACAGCCGATGCGGTTTATCAAAACATGAATATCGTACGCCGCAATTCGCCAGATAACGCGCTCCTGTTATCCGGTGACCACATTTATAGAATGAACTACAACCATCTGATTCGAGCCCATGAAGAGGAAGATGCTGATTTAACCATCTGTGTCATTGATGTGCCATATGAAGAAGCTAGCCGCTATGGCATTATGTTCACCGATGATGATTTAAATGTGCTTGAATTTTATGAAAAACCAGCCGAACCACCCGGTACATTAGCCAATATGGGCATTTATATCTTCAAGACTGCTATTTTGGATTACTATCTTAAAGAAGATGCTCATAATGAGGATTCCGATCATGATTTCGGTAAAGATATTATTCCGAATATGATTGCTGATAACCTCAAGGTGAAAGCTTATCCATTTAATGGTTATTGGATTGATGTGGGAACCCAGAACGCCTATTGGGATGCCCATATGGATTTACTCAAAACGCCACCCGCCCTTGATTTAAATGATCGTACTTGGATTATCCACACTCGTTCAGAAGAACGTCCTCCGGTAAAAATTGGCCGTGAGACCAGTATCATTGATAGCTTCTTAACAGATGGGACTGTTGTCGGTGAAGGGGCAATTGTAGAACGCAGTGTACTTTCACCCGGTGTTTATGTCGGTGAAGGCGCGATTGTGCGCGACAGTATTGTTTTCACCAATACACATATTGGAGCAGGTTCAGTGGTCGAACGCTGTCTGATTGACAAACTAGTCACAATTGGACCGAATACAACTGTGGGTAGCCCAGAGGGAAAATTGACAAGTATTGGTAAAAATGCGCAAATTCCGGCTGATTTTAATGTTGGAGCCAATGTGATTATTGGAAGCGACTGTATTGCGACCAATTTTGACAAATTTACAGATCGTGTCGTTCCCGAAGGAGCGCGCGTTGGCTATACTGGGCCTGACAAAAACTAATTTGATTACAATATCAAGCAGGCGATTAATATTCAATTAGTCGTCTGTTTTTATTTATACTTCAACTTGCTAATCCCTCTACATTTTGGTTAAATAAATTTCTAGTTTTGATATTTCTAGTTATGTGTAACTAAGCAATTCTCACCAAGACAATATATCATTGGTAAATTCTATGAGCAATCCACCTGTTCCACCGTGGGATAATCCTGAAGACGATAATTACGATTGGTTGGATAAACCAGCACCTTGGCATCCAGAGAGTGACCCAACCCATCGCCCAACTGAATCCCCCCCAGATACCAATCAAACAAATGAAGAACCCGCTAGCTATCGCGCGCCAATTACGCCTGAATTTGAATCCGATAATCCAATGATGACGGCTGAAATGATCGGTAGCCAAGCCTGGGGACGTCAGCGCGTGGCATCGGCTTTGCCTCAAGACATTCAAGGCTTCAATTTTT
>JBNLCD010000483.1:0-4577 GCA_050303635.1 Anaerolineae bacterium | reverse complement strand
TAATCGGGTTTCATGGGTACAAGCCGAGCAATATTGTCGGTGGCGCGGGGCACGCTTGCCAACCGAAGCGGAATGGGAATATGCGGCACGCGGTGCGGATAATTATGTCTATCCGTGGGGTAATGAATTTTCGCCCGAAGCAGTCGTCTACAGCGCCAACTCGAACGGTATCACCGCTCCTGTCGGCAGTTATCCGGCGGGCGCATCATGGGTGGGTGCGCTTGATATGAGCGGCAATGTCTGGGAATGGGTCAGTACGATTTATCATTCCGAAGATTATCCCTATCCTTATGTTGATTATGATGGCCGTGAAAATATCAGCGATCTAACAGGAGCGCGGGGTATTCGCGGTGGTTCATTTCGGATAGATAACACCTATGATTTACGGGCAACTTACCGAAATTGGGAAGTGCCGACGAATGGTGATGATGGCTCGATAGGTTTTCGGTGTGCCCAAACTGAGGGGGTGACGGTTTCGAATGAACCAATTGTTGCTATCAACAAGATTGTTTTTGTCTCGGATCGGGACGGTAACGAAGAAATTTATACGATGAACTCCGACGGGACCGATGTCCAACGTTTGACCAACAGTCCAACTAAGGACTATGCGCCACGTTGGTCGCCGGATGGGACACAAATCGTATTTGTCTCAACTCGTGACGGGGACGAAGAAATTTTTATCATGCAGGCTGATGGTTCGAATCAAATTCGTTTGACGGACAACGAAATATCTGATAACCAGCCCCGCTGGTCACCCGATGGTGCAAGAATCGTATATGTTACGGGACAAAGTTGGGATGAGATGTATTTATATGCTATGAATCCAGATGGTTCGCAAGTCGTTCAACTGACAGATGCCATGTGGCTCATTAGGACTCCGCGTTGGTCACCGACTGGTGAATGGATTGCTTTCTCCGCCGCCCGTCAGTATGAAGAAGGTGAGCGCGGGAACTACTCTTATTCTGAAAATCATGATATTTATCGGGTACGCCCCAATAGTTTTGACTTGCGCAGGCTCACTATTAGTCCGGCGTGGGATGTACTACCTAGTTGGTCACCGGATGGTACGCAGATTGCCTTTATATCGGATCGCTTCAACGAAGTTAATAACCTGCCGAACGTCTATAGGATGCAAGTTGATGGAAGCGACGTTACGCCGATTGATACGGATTGGAATAATATACATTATGGCGTTACGTGGTCCCCTAATCCTAATCGTATCATTTATAGTATGGATGATCGGCTTATTCGCATTAAATTGGACCCTTATGGGGGAGCCTTTATGACATCTACAGCGGATAGTGTGCGCCAATTTGACTGGTCACCTGACGGCGCATGGCTTATTTATGCAGATGAAGGCGACATCTATGGTTTCAATAGTACCCGCCAAAACTTGACTAACACGCCTGATGCAAGAGAATTTGATGCTCAGTGGTCGCCCATTGTTCAAGAGAACTAGCTAGGCAGATGCGTCAAAACCGCTTCATCTGAATATCAAGATACTGAGGGTTTCAACTGACGGACAGGATATGATATCCCGTCCGTTTTTGCGTACAGAATTGATTAAACCTAAGACAATTAGGTTAATTTCGGACCACGCACCACCAACCGTTTGATGGGACCCGGCAAGACGCCCGTTAAGCGTGAGGCTTCATCGGCATCGAAGGGTTGCAGAATCCACAGAATTCCGAGATAAACCGCACTGCCTAAAATAAGGGCCATAAACGGCACACTTCCCCACAGTAAAACAAAAATAACAGCCATGACACCCGTTGCTAACCACGGTTTCCAGAGTGCTTTAAACCAATTGATCGCGCCCAGCGGTTCACGTAGCAGATAGTAGAACCCAACCAACAAGGCAATCTCGGAGAAGATGGTCGTAATCGCCGCCGCCCGATAACTATAAGCGGGCAAGAAAATCAGATTGGTGATGATGTTAAAACTCACGGCAAAAATGAACGCGCCGGTGATTTGGCGCTGACGGTCAAGCGCAATCAGGACATATTGGGTGAGACTATTCATCCAGCCCAGCGGAATACTCCAGATCATAATTTGCAGAGCAATTGCACCATCCGGCAAGAATTCAGGCCCACCGAGGACGCCGATCAACCCCCGCGCTAAATAGGTGGTGACAACGGCCACCGGTAAGGCCACCAAAACAAGCATTTTGATGCCGAGAATATAGTTGCGCCGTAGTCCCGCCCGATCATCATGCGCTTGACGGGACATGACTGGCAAGAGGGCCATTGTAAAGAAAGCCGGAATAATATTCAGCGCGTCCAGCCATTTATAGGACGTCGAGTAAATCCCAACAATGCGTACGCCATTGATGGCTTCCATCAAGATGACATCGCTCTTGAAAAACACCGTCGCCAGCAAATGGTTGACCATGAGCGCCCACGATTCGCGCATCATCAGTTTTTGGAGTTGAGGTTCAGGCACGGGAGACCAGTTGGCTTTAATCAGCGGATAGGCCAAGCGCGACATCAAGACAAAAGTGACCAGATTGGTGACAATACTGGCCCCGGCCAAACCAACCACGCCATAACCGAGAAGTAATGCACCCAAGCCCACGGTGACTTTGACCAGCGTGGTAACCGTGGCAATCGCCGCCGGATATTCGGCTTTTTCAAAGGCATAAAATAACGCCGACAAGCCCGTGCTGATGCTATTCGGGATGAGGCCGAAATAGAGCAGAACAATGGCAATAATAGCGGTTTGGTCTAAGGTGGGCGTGACGGTCGCGTTCCGCACGAATAAAACGCCCGCCAGAACCGGAATCCCTAATAAGGCCAAGCCCAACCGCAAGAGACTCGTATTGAATAGATAGCGCCCCGCCATCGAATGATCGCGGGAGACTTCGCGGGTGAGGAGGGTGTTCAGGCCGAAATTGGTGAAAATATCGAACCAACCAAAGACGACAATCGCGTAATAATAAATCCCGGCATCGTTCGGCCCCAAAATACGGAGCATGATGAAGGCAAAAGCAAAGTCGATGCCGCGATTAAAGAGGTTCAGCAAAATCGGAGCGAGACTATTTTTCACCAGCCGCCGCGCTGTATCTTGTTCGGCTTTTTCGCTGACAAATTGGTTCCAGAGCCAGATCAAGGCTAGGAAAATGACCAACATCCCCGTGACAAAGCTGATAAAGCCGCCGAGTTGGAAGCTGGCCGGACTATAATCGAAGCGCACGACCCATTGGCCGGGCGGAACACGGACCCCACGCAAATTGCCATTGACCCGCTCAAGGTCAATTTTTTCTTCTTCTTTGCTCCCATCGAGCGGCTGAATAAAAGCTTGCCAACCCTCAGCATAATTATCGGCTAAAACAAGCCAGGAGTTCGTCTCGACGCCTACTTCAATACGGACCACAGTATCTTGATAATTGGTGATGACGGCTTCGCTAGCCTCAAGGCATGTGCCTGCGTTAGGCGGAATAAAATCGAGCATAAGATCGACATCGTCGGCGACATCAAGTTCTTCAGCACAGCCTTCATTCAGGGTATATGCTTTGCCATTTTCAGGAATGGGCACCGTATAGGCACGCGGCAAGACATTATTATTCTCGTAGATGCGCCCTTCCGCAAAATATCCTAACTCGGTATAGCCGCGTTCTTCTGCATTTTCAATGAGCCAATCGGTGTAGATATAGCGCACATTCAAATAATTGAGGAGGGGATTGGTCACGGCATCGGGATATTTATAAGCAACGATGGGCGCAATCCGGTTGAAATCGAGTTGTTCTTGGGGCGTGATTTCGCCCATCAACTCGGCATAATCTTGGCTGAAGAGGCTGTCATAACCGCGCACATCTTGAATACCATATTGCCAGCCCGCGTTGGCATTAATCGGTGCGAGTTTCCATTGATAGCCGTCAATGCGGAAAGGTTGGTCTTCTTCAGCATCCTTATTTTGGAACCATTGAATAACTTGCGGGGTATGGTTCAGCCATTCTTTTTTGGCATAGGTGTTGAAATCATAGGTGGCGGCGGTTAAGTCGAGCAGGATAACGACGACGGCCATCGCTTGCCAGATCGGGAAACGGCGTTCACCCCGCCCCATATAAATCGGGCAACGACTCACTCGAAAAACAGTGCCTGCCGCCACCACCATCAACCCAAAGAGCAGAATATTGCGGAATTCATAACTATAGAAATCTTGGGCATTAGGGAAAGCGGTTTCAGCTCCGGCTAAGCCTGTATAGAGTTTTTCGACGATGCTTTCAAATTGATCGTAGAAGATGCGACTAGTCAACAACCCCGCAACAATGGCCGTGCCACCCCAAACTAAAATCCAGCCGCCCAACTTCGCAATCTTATAGAGAGGGGCTTGCGCGGAGGGTAATTTCCAATATTCAGATTCACTATCGTTCCGTGATTTTTGCAAGGCATCCGCGCCAAATCCGGCCAAGATGGCAATGCTGACCGTCATAATCCAAATCCAGCGGAAGGGGGTGTGGAGTTGTTCAATCCCCGGTAAGCCGTAATACAACAGGGCATATGTCGGCGTACCAAACGCGAAACTCGCCGCGACCAGTAATAGAATGACAAAAATTAAGCGATAGGGCGCGCCGTGGG
>JBNLCD010000482.1:0-4581 GCA_050303635.1 Anaerolineae bacterium | reverse complement strand
CATTAAAAACACGGACTGCCCCTGCCTCAGGCGGCAAGCGTCGCATAAAACTCATAGAAAAGCGAGCTTGCGCACTGGGAAAGATATATGCACTGCGCGTATCTTCAGGAATAATCAATGTCTTCATAAAGGGTCCAATAATTTCAAGGACATAACGACTAGGTAGGCCAGCTTCACGAAAATCATAAAGCATCCGTACGGGTGGCTTCAGTTTGCCGTCATGAGATTTAACGTAGGCCATCCAATTCTCGACATAGCGCCGCGCGAAACTATGTAAATTAGTTTGTATAATGCGATCGTCTCGGACAAAAACTTCAAATCCCTGATTTGACATGATGTTCTTCCCCTAGCGTAATATGGCGAAAACGACTGTATTGCCGAGAGTATACTCTCGAATTTAATATTTGTCCTAAAATGGAAATTCTTGTTGATAAAGAATAAAGAAGGAAAATAAGTCCCGTGAGGAGAAGTTCCTTACCTCACGGGACTTAGCTATGACTTATTGACTTACAACATTGATGCGGAGACTATCAACCACTTGACCGGAGGGGTAGGTGGCTCGTGCAAAAATTTGGCCCTGTAGACCCGCTTGCACAACCCAACCGATAATGGCTCCGTTACCCGGACTGGCATCCGTTCCAATAATTTGGAAATCACTGCTTCCACTTGTGAGATAGTAGAAAATGACTTGTGATGCATCTGTCGGGGCATCTTGCCATGAAACCGTGACACTACTCCCTGTTTCCAGCGTGTAGATATTGCTAGCAAAGCCCAAAGTTGGTTGCACACTTGGGGCTGAACTTGCACTCGGTTCAGGTGTGGCGCTGGGTATCACGCCAAAACTGGAGTCGTAGACAAGATGGACGATATTTGAATAAGCACTACCATTCGCATTTTGCGCAATCACTATGAAAAACAGTTCGTCGTCAAAATCAGCCATCGTATAGTTTGCCGCAGTGCCATCACTCGGATTGCTATCGATATGGACCACAACTGGATTTTGATCAGTAGCTGAAGTTCCTGCCAAATACTGGACTGAAGTTGCGTTATTGACGACACCTACATCTAAAATAATTTGGCGTGTAGTGGTGACTGATGCACCATCATTCCGTAATTGGGTAGGTGTAACGCGCAACAGTTGCGTAAAGACGGGCAATGAGCTTGTAGCCACAGGCACTTGCGTTTGCGCGCTAGTAGCAGTTGGGAATGTTGTACTAATGACCACATTGGGTAAACGCGGTAAATAAAGTACCTGTCCCACATAGATAATATCGGCATTGGTCAAACAGTTGCCATTTTGAATTTCAGTAATGGTACTCCCAATAGTCACCGCGATGATGCCTAAGGTATCACCTGCGGCCACATTATAGGCATACCACCCGGAGGGGACTGCACAGGTACTTATCGCTGTTGTGGCTTGAATAGTAGGTACAAAAGCTGGCAAACTCGGTAGATAGATAAGTTGATCAACATAGATGATGTCGGCGTTGGTCAAACAGTTACCTGATTGAATCACGTCTACAGTTGTCCCCGCTGAAGCGGCTAACACATTGAGTGTATCCCCCGCCCGAATTTGATAGGCTTGCCAACCGATTGGGACGGCACAGCTACCGGCTTGCGGCACGGCTGGCCCCACACCTACTGTCGTAGCAGTTGGCACAAAAAATTGAACTGTTGGCGTCGCTCCAAACAGAACTGATGAGGTTGCTGTCGCATTGGATGGCACAAAGGTTGGCGGCACAGTTACCGTTGCAGGGAGGCGATTAACGACCGTTGCGGTTGGATCTGAGCCACCGCCACAAGCTCCAATAATCAATGGTAATAAGACCAATAAGAAAATGATGCGGCGCATCAAAGCCTCCTTATATTATTTGCAAATTGATTAAGCTGAGGCCAATTTTTTATTCTTCCGTTCACGTCGCCATTGCCAGAATAACCCCGGCAATTGTTTGACCTCTTCAATATTGAACCAATTGGCACCAAGCCAAAAAATAATAACACCTAAAAGACCGCCTAAACCAGCACGTAACAATCCCGGAAAACGACCTGCTTCAGTAAAAATTGTCTGCGTAAGGCCATAATCAGCCAGTAAGACAATAATCCCCATCAAAAGTGTGGCCGCAAATGTACGTTGGGTTGTCTTAAATATACGGGTCCCATCAATATCCTGCCAACGTTTTTGCAGAATAATGGTTAACAAACTGAGCTCGGTCAGAAAGGCAGACATATAGCCAAGCGCGGTTCCACCGACAGCCAATGTACTATTGACGGAAATACCATCAATATTGTTATAAATAGTATAGCATGACACGAGGACTAGAATATTGACGACCATGCCAGCAATTGATACAAAAAGCGGTACCACCGTATCTTTTTGCGCATAAAATGCCCGTGCCACAACTTCATGGACCGCTTGGAATACCATGGCAAAGGCCATCACTTGGACCACCGGATACAGCATATCGACTTCCGATGGATCTGTGAACAAAATAGAAATGGCCGGGCGTCCTAAGACAATCATGCCTGCCGCGGCGGGTAAGGTCGCAATGATGATAAAACGCACCGCGCGTGAGAATAGGATACGACGTTCTTCGACATCCCCGCGTTCGGATAAAGCGGCGAGTGTTGGGAAAATCACAAAGCCAAGCGCTGTCCCAATCAAGGCTTCGGGAATATCCATGATTCGGATGCCCCAGTTAAATGAACTGAGTGCACCTTCATCCAGCTCACTGGCAAAACGACTAATCGCCGCAAAATTGATAGCAAAGACTCCACTCGCTAGCATACGTGGCACGACTAAACGCACCACTTGGTGGAGATCTTTATTACGCCAACCTAAGCGCGGATACCATTTGGCTTTGAAGATGAACAAACCGGGAATCTGAATGAGTAAATGAGCCGCCGAACCAATGACCGTACCCCACGCCAAACCATATACCCCATACGGCTCAATCAAGAAAATAATGCCGAGTAATAACGCGATATCAAAGAATATTGGGGCGAGGACAGGCATGAAAAAGTTGTTGTGTGCATTCAAAATACCCGTCAGTAAGCTACTCAATGTGAGCAAAATTGTACTTGCCAGCAAAATACGCATTAAATTTGCTGAGAGTTCAATTTGAGCATCACTAAAGCCAGGAACAACAATTTCACCTAAAAACCATGGCGCGGCGAAGAAGAAAATCACACTGAGGGTAAATGTGATGACAAATAATGTATTGAAAACCATACTCGCTAAACGCCATGCCCCTGCACTATCATTCCGGTTCAGTAACCCGCTAAACACTGGAATAAACGCGACGGATAACGCGCCAATGGCTAGAAACTTGATAATTTGCTCAGGAATCAGATTCGCGGCGGTATAGGCATCATAATCTGAACCTAGGCCAAATTCATCGGCGATAATAAATGCTTGGCCGAGGCTAATGAGTTTGGTAAACAAAAAGCCGAAAATCACCACCAAGCCCGAACGGATAATCCGCTGGATACTTAGCGGAGCGGCGTGACGGGCGGCGCTATCATCAATAACTTCTTCGACAAGTTCTTCGGTCGGAGGTGGCGAACTTCCATCAATTGTTGTCATCTAGATCATCTCTCAGAGTGTACTCCAGCAAATGACCCGATTGTACATGAAAGCGAACAACCTGCAATTGATGATTAATCGGCGGTAACACAATGTTTTGCTTGCGCTCCGTGAAATAGTTAATCCAGCCAACCCGCTTGAATAATAGTTAAGACGATAGAAACACCAGCCAAAACGATAGCTAGCTGACAAAAGCGCCGTAAGGCAGTCTCCATCATTTGCAACTGTGGGTCAATGTGCTGTACCTCTTCATTGTTATGGCGATGTTTATAAATCCAACGTATGGGTAATTGCATGATGGGAACTGTGCCAATGGCCCAAATAAAATAACCAATGCTTAATACTGGAAAAACTGTGAAATGTTTAAGCAAGGGGAGCATGGCAAAATAGACAACAGTTGTCCAGATAAACATCAGTAATGTTTTGAAATAACGCAAAACCAGTCGCCGCAAATAGAGAATATTGCGTGTCAGTGTCATTTCGGCGATAGCAACTTCTTCAATCAGTGTCCGATCTAGCGTCCGTGCCAGTCCAAATGCGGCACTCATATGATTGGTCGAAGATTCAGCGGATATGCCCAGTGTTTTAAGTTCTTCAATATTGCGGGAGAGAGGTAAAATTGTCCCGGCGGTTTGCTCAATAAGTGTATCAAAATACAATTCACGCCGTCCTTCGCTAAAAGGAATCGTGTAATTGATATTATTGGGCAGATATTCATATTGTAGAACAGCTTCTTTGACACGCGGCGATTCATCTGAAGCAAAAGTAATGCCATTAATATTAAAAGCTGGGTTGAGTAATCTGTCGACATGGCCGGGCACATATAAATTGAAATAGAAATGGGTGATGTCCTTCAGCAGAAGGTAGACCCCATACAGCGGGATCAGCAACGATAAGACTAATGGATATCCCAGTGTTAAATATAACAGTACCGAAAGCAGGGTATCGCTTTCGCTGGCAATATTGACCAACATCATATCAATAACAGTTGTCACGCT